>NZ_JACJEZ010000061.1:0-24299 GCF_014164365.1 Pseudoalteromonas sp. SG43-6 | reverse complement strand
GTTAAGGTTTGTATATCGCCATTGGCATCGGTGACCGTAATGCTCACCAGCCCGCCAATTTCATCACTGCTACCGGTGATGGTTGGGGTGCTGTCGTTCGTCGCAGCCAACGGATCAATATCAAAAGTAGGCGCTTGAGTGTCAATTACTCCGCCGTTTTCAGTATCAGACGCGGTATTACCTGCCGCATCAGTGACACTGCCATCCACTTGGAATGTGCCCTCTGCAAGTGGGGTCGGTACATCCACCGACCACGTACCATCTGCCAGTACCGTCGCGGTTAAGGTTTGCACAGCGCCAGTGGCATCAGTGACAATCACGCTGACGAGACCGCCAATTTCATCACTGCTACCAGTGATGGTAGGCGTGCTGTCGCTCGTTGCAGCAAGCGGATCAATATCAAAAGTAGGCGCTTGGGTGTCAATTACTCCACCGTTTTCAGTGTCGCTGGCGGTATTACCTGCCACATCGGTCACGCTGCCATCCACTTGGAATGCGCCCTCTGCAAGCGGCGTCGGTATATCCACCGACCACGTACCATCTGCAAGCACTGTCGCGATTAAGGTTTGTACTGCCCCCGTCGCATCAGTGACAATCACACTGACGATGCCACCGATTTCATCACTGCTACCGGTGATGGTTGGCGTGGTATCGTTCGTTGCAGCAAGTGGAACAATATCAAAAGTCGGTGCAAGTGTGTCAATGATCCCCGTTGCCTGAGCATCACTTGTTAAGCCATTTACAGTGATACTTGCATTAACCGTAAATTCACCTTCGGCAAGCGTATCTTGTGCATCTACACTCCACACACCTGCTATGACGGTTGTGTTCAGAGTTTGGCTATTATTATTACTATCAGTAATTACCACGGTGATAAGTGTACCGTCAGGGGCATCAGACGTACCACTAATGGTTGGTGTTACATCATTGCCATCAGCAACCGTATCGATACTAATACTTGGTGCGTTACCATTTAAAATAAAGGTATCAGAGGCCGTTGCTTGATTACCTGCAGTATCCGTTATGCTCGCATCGACATTAATGGCGCCGTTTTGTAATGCAATAGGTACTTCTACTGACCAACTGCCATCGGTATTTACTATCGCGGTTAAGTTTTGTGAATTTACACCATCGGTAACAACTAAGCTCACAACACTGCCCGCTGGTTCATCAGTTTGACCACTAATGATCGGCGTACTATCGCTAACTGTATCTAAATTATCAATCGTTAATATGGGAGCGGTAGTGTCAATTATACCCGTTGCATTATCAGACACGATATTGCCTAAGCTGTCTGTTAATGTGGCATTAACGCTAAATCCACCCTCAACTAATGCAATTGTTGGTGTAACACTCCAATCACCATTATTGTCTACTTGTGTCGTTAATAATTGCGTTTGACCATCAAAACCAGTTATCAACACACTGACAGTATCACCTGCAACAGCATTAAGACTAGTTCCTGAAATGCTTGGAGTCGTGTCGTTTGTTTCTCCAATCACATCAATTGTCACTGATAGTAAACTCGAATCAATAAGACCGGTTTGAGTATCTGAAGCTTGATTGCCAGCATTATCTGTCACTGATGCAGTAACGCTATAGCTCCCTTGCGCGAGTGCGCTGTCAACTTCGATAGCAAAACCTCCATCGGCAAGCACGCTGGTCATTAATGTTTGTTGCAAACCATTTGCATCGGTTACAACAATAGTAACCATAGTACCAACTGCCACACCGCTGACTTGACCCGAAATAACCGGCGTATCATCAGCCGTATTTGCCAATGGCTCTAAATTAATAGTCGGTGCAGTAAGATCAATTAGGCCTTGCGCAACATCAGTTGCTTGATTACCCGCGGTATCTGTTACTGACGCAGTAATAGAAAACTCACCTTCGGAAATTGCTTGGTTAGTGCCAACTTGCCAACTACCATCAGCATTCACTGTAGTGGTTACAGTTTGCACTGTGCCTGCACTATCAACCAAAATCACAGTAACTAAAGTACCTGCTTCAACACCCGAGACTACACCTGAGATAATCGGAGTCACATCATTAGAATCAGCAAATGAGTCAATACTGATGGTCGGAGCAGTCAAATCAATTAGCCCTGTTTCGGTATCTTGGGCTGTGTTTCCTGCTGTATCTTGCGTTGTGGCTGTCACCGTATATGGCCCTTCGGCTAAAGCACTGGCCACTGCTATGCTCCAAACTCCACTGGCATTTATTTGTGTGATAACCGTTTGTTGCTGACCGTTACTATCTACAATGGTGACTGTTACTTGGCTTCCGGCAGCCAACCCTTGGGTAATACCTGAAATCGTCGGTTGTTGATCATTACTATCTACTAATGGATCGATATTGATCAGTGGGGCAGTTAAATCTATAGTACCCACTGCCGACGCTGAGCTGCTATTACCAGCTGGATCCGAAACGGTGGCTTGTACTGTATAATCGCCCTCCACCAATGCATTAATAACGTCAACTTGCCAATTGCCATTGCCGTCGGTTGTAGCCGTCAGCGTTTGCTGTTGCCCATCACTGCCTGTAACTAACAGAGTCACTGTTGTACCTGGCGGCACATCTAATACTGAGCCTGATATTAATGGTGTTGTGTCATTGCTATCGTTCAATTGATCAATCGAGATGACTGGACTGGTTAAATCTACTACACCAGCTGCACTATCTTCGGCTTGATTACCAGCGCTATCAGCGACGCTGGCTGTCACTGTAAATTGACCTTCAGCCAGTGCATCAACAACCTCTACAGACCAACTGCCATCAGCTGTAACCGAAGCAGTTAAAGCTTGCGCAACGCCGTCACTAGCTACAACGGTTATTGATACAAGCGTACCCGTAGCTACACCATTTACCGACCCCGTCAATGTAGGAGTCACGTCATTGGTATCAGCAATTGCATCAATCACAATTACTGGCGCGGTTAGATTTATAATGGCTGTAGTTTGTGCATTACCTTGGTTACCAGCTTCATCAACCGCATTTGCTTGAACACCATAAGGACCTTCAGCCAAAGCTGCGGTGGTAACACTCCAATTACCTTGCTCATCAATTTGCGTCACAAACGTTTGCACTTGCCCACTGCTATCAGTCACCGTAAGCGTTACATCATCACCGGCCACCAGCCCGACTACGGAGCCTGTAATTACTACCACTGGCGATGTCGAATCAGCAAGTGTATCAATACTCACAAGCGGTGCTGTGGTATCAATATCGGCAGCAATGTTATCTGAAATTGGATTGCCATCTGGGCCTGTTGCTGTAACTTCAACAACAATTGGGCCATCTGGTAATGGTTCTAATTCCGGTGAGGTGAAGGTGCCGTCAGGTTGCACAACAACATCAATCGTTTGTACATTACCCAAAGCATCGGTGATTGTAATTAATACTGTTTGACCCACTAAATTAGTCGATGCACCTGAAATAATCGGTTGCGGGTTATTAATTAAGCCAATGTCATTTAACTCTAAACTACCAATTAACGCGGTTTCGGGCACCACCCCATCGGTCGTATCACGAAGAGAAAAAATGCCATCATTGTTAGCTGTAAAACTATCATCAAAAGATAAACTACTTGGATCAATACCCTCAGCGATACGTGCAAGTTCCACAAAGGAAGTACCTCCACCAGAACCTGTTGCAGCATTACCACCAGCGGCAGTTGCTTCTAATGTATCCAGTAAATCACCACCACTTTCAAGGGCACTCAAAAAATCACTGACATCTTCACTTAAAGGAGAGGAGGATGCCTCATCTGCAGTATTCGGTTGGTTTAAGCTAGCAATGGCATCATCAATACTATCATCAAAAATTGTTGTTTCTGAGCTATCGCGGGTCGTTTCGGCAACAAGGTCGGGGGTGATTCTTACCCGTTGATTGGCAGGAATAGACAGAGACATACCTTTGATATCGATCATAACCGAGGAGTTCTCAGCAGTGATAATAACATCACCAACCGTCAGCGCGTCCCCCAACGATAATGCCCGAATTGAACCATCTTCTAAAACAATCCCAGCTGAGCCTTGAATGTCTATGATCAGTAATTGATTTGCGTCCATTTTGCTGCCTTTAATCAAGAGTTATACCTTTGTATTACTCAAATTTAGGACATCACAGCCAAAAGGATACTGGACTAAAGTACAGGTTTTGAATTTTTAAAATTGTATTAAAAGATTAAAAAACTGGTAGAAATTAATTTTTGTGCTTTATCAAAGTTCTATTTGCACAAATTGATTTCGTTGTCTAAAACTAAATTTAATTGCCCATAAATTTGGATCTAAGAGGACGAAATGGCTAAGAAAACTAACTTTACCGGTACTAGATTTACAACTCTAATTGGTTTGGTTTTAGCTGCAAATGGATTTACCCCCAATCTTTATGCAGAACAAACTTCGATCATGCCTTTAACTTATGTAGCCGACAAAGCGATTGCGAGCAACCCAGAAGTTCAGCAAGCTTGGCATGCTTTTAAAGCATCTGTTTATGGCATTGACGCAGCACAATCTGGGTATTTACCGACCCTAGACGCATCAATCAGTGCCGGCTATGAAAAGCGCAACTACGGCGTAGAAGATGAATACAATCGAAATACGGCAGAGTTAACATTACGACAAATGCTCTATGATGGTTTCCAAACATCTAATACAGTTAAACGCTTTGAGCGAATTCAGCTCATTCGCTATTTTGAAATGCTCTCCCAAGCAGAGCAAACCGCCCTGCAAGCAAGCGTTGCCTACCTTGATGTACAGAAGTTCACCACGTTAGTTGAGCTGGCACAAAAAAATCTTCAAGAGCATGAATCGGTTTATCAGCAAATTGAGCAAAGTGTTGGTGCTGGAGTTGCAAGAGCTGCCGATCTTGAACAGATCAGCGGCCGCCTATCACTTGCACAATCAAATGTAATGACTGAATACGCAAATCTCCATGATGTTAGCGCACGCTACTTACGCATAGTCGGCGAACTTCCTCAGCAAGGCACCGTGGCTGCAAAATTAAATGAAGACAGCATCCCCATTTCGATTAATCAAGCTCTTGATATTGCCTATAAAAACAGCCCAAATTTTTATGCATCGCTCTACAATATTGAAGCGCAGCAAGCAAATGCCCAATCGCAGAAATCCGCCTTTCATCCAAAGGTTGATTTATCCGCCCGATATGGCTCCCAAGATCGCGATGAACTTGGTTTTAATCAAACCCGTACCGAAGCCCGGGTTGGGATTGATGTACGTTACAATCTCTATAACGGGGGCCTCGATAGCGCTAATTTAGAACAAGCTTATCAAGAAGTTAATATTGCAAAATACCAGCGAGATCAATCCTGTATCGAAATTCGTCAAAATCTGCAAGTTGCTTATAACAATGTCAAAGTACTTGAAAGTAAATTACCAGCCCTTGACCAGCATCGCCGCTCATCAGACAAAGTAAAAGTTGCCTATAAAGATCAATTTGATATTGGTCAACGCACGTTATTAGATGTGTTGGATGCAGAAAACGAGTCATTCCAGTCAAACCGTTCCTATACAGCAGCACTTTATGAACGTCAAAGTGCCATATTAGCGATGCTAGCAGAAATGGGAAAACTACTTCCGACACTTAATGTAAGCTCAGACAAATTCCCGAAAATCACTGAATTAACAGATGATACTATTGCCCATAATGCCGAGTTTATCTGCCCTAAATACGATGTTGCAGCAACAATCAATCGGCAAGCATTTTTGCAAAAAAAAGCCCAACAAGATAACGCCTATATGAGCATGACTGCGATGCCCAGTTATCTCAATGCACCGACCTTAAATAGCAGTACATTTAGTGATGATGATAATGACGGTGTTGCCAACGAACAAGATGATTGCCCTTCGACCCCAACCTTGACTGAGGTAGATGAAAAAGGCTGCACTAAATACAACAGTAATACTAGTAACGTCGAGATCGGTATTCCGTTCGTGGCTGATTCAAGTGTTGTGCGCCCTGAGTATTTGCAAGAAATCGCACGCCTCGCTGATTTTTTAAAATCACACCCATCTAAAAATGTTGAAATACAAGGGCATGCTTCACTCGAAGGGCCTGCTCTTTACAATAAAAAACTATCAGAAAAACGAGCATTCTCCGTGGCTGAAATTTTAATTCAGCAATACGGTGTTGCCCCTAAACGGGTTAAGTCACTCGGTTATGGAGTAGATAAACCAAGAATTAATGAGATCTCTGTTCGAGCTAACGCCGCTAACCGCCGTATTGAAGCTGTGATCACAGACACAGAAACTGGCAATAGCTTTGTTGCGGCAAGTTATTAATCTGAACTAGTTAAACAATATAAAGTGATATTGGAAGCTATATGGAAATAGATGATGAAATCGGTCATGGTGGTATTTTAGTCGACTGCTTAGCAATTTTATGCCACTACCATGATCGTGAATTTTCCCGCGAAACCTTGCTAAATGGACTTCCTCTTGAGCAAGGTAATCTTACTCCTTCTGGTTTTTCAAGGGCTGCAAAACGCATTGGTTTTAAAACTAAAGTTGTAAATAAACAACTTATTAAAATCAATACGGCATTATTACCCGCTATTTTACTACTAGAAAATAATCAAGCCTGTGTGATCACTGCACTGGATCTGCAATTACACACCGTAGAAGTTATTTACCCTGAACTCAGCGATTCGGCAGTAACCTTACAAATTACAGATCTGAGCAAAAATGCCACTGATATTGTTATTTATACACGTCCTGAATTCACCTTTGATGCCCGCTCGCCAGTGCTGCAAAAACTATCTAAAGACGGCTGGTTTTGGGGCGTGATAAAAGAATGTCGATCCTTGTATAAAGACGTGATTATTTCAGCCATTGCACTAGGCGTACTTTCAATTGCGATGCCATTATTTGTTATGAACGTGTATGATCGAGTGGTACCAAATCAAGCTGTTGAAACACTATGGGTATTAGCCATTGGCGTATTAATCGCGCTGACCGCCGACTTCATTTTAAGGTTAGTACGCAGCTATTTTGTCGAACTCGCAGCAAGTCGTATCGACGTAAAAGTCTCCGCAGTTATTATGGAGCGAGTACTGGGTATGCAGTTAAAAAACCGCCCTACATCAGCGGGCTCATTTGCCAGCAATATCCAGTCATTTGAAGCTGTGCGAGGATTTTTCAGCTCAATCACGCTTATCGCTTTGGTTGATTTACCCTTTGTACTTTTATACCTCACCGTGATTGCTATCATTGGCGTACAGCTTAGTATCCCGATCATTGTCGGAGCACTGTTGCTACTATGCTATGCCTTAGCCGCCCACCGTAAATTAGAAGCGCTATCAGAGCAAACAATGAAAGCCAGTTCAATGCGTAATGCTATTTTAGTAGAGAGTCTCACCAATATCGAGGACGTTAAAAGCTTTCATAGTGAATGTAAAACCCAGGCTGCATGGGAAAAATCAACCATTTATATTGCTCGGGTTAATGCACAGAGCCGGCTGATCTCCGGTTCAATTGCTAACTCAGCCACTTGGCTACAACAATGTGTTGGCGTGATAATTATGATTATTGGGGTGCACTTAGTTATTGCTGGTGATTTAACCCAAGGAGGCTTGATCGCCGCCTATTTATTATCTTCACGCACTATGGGGCCAATCGGTCAATCTGCCGCTGTGTTAGCACAATTTCACCATGCCGCTATTGCCATGCATTCACTCAATGAAATAATGGAAAAAGAAATTGAGCGTCCTGCAGGAAAGCATTGGTTAAGTCACCCCGTTTTACGTGGTGATATAGAGTTTCATGATGTGCACTTTAAATATGCTGATGACAGTAACGAAGCATTATCAGGTGTATCATTTAAAATCAAAGCCGGTGAAAAAGTGGCTATCCTAGGACGTAATGGCTCAGGAAAAAGCACCCTAGAGAAGTTAATCCTAGGGCTGCATGAGCCAAATTCAGGATCAATTTTAATTGATAACACCGATATTCACCAAATAGATCCCGCAGAATTACGCCATAACATTGGTTATGTTCCACAAACTATCTCACTATTTTTTGGCACCCTCAAAGACAACATCACCTTAAGTGCATGGCACGCCAAAGATGAACAAATTATTAGTGCTTGCGAGCGTAGCCAATTATTCGATCTTATAAACTCTCATCCTGATGGCTTTGACCTACAAGTTGGCGAACAAGGTCGCTTACTTTCTGGTGGACAACGCCAAGCTGTGGGAATGGCTCGAGCATTGATCAATGATCCACCCATACTCATTCTCGATGAACCAACCTCAGCACTGGATCATAATAGCGAAGCCAAAATCATCGCCAATTTAAAACAACACAGCCAAGATAAAACCTTACTTGTTGTTACTCACAGAACCTCATTACTTGAGTTAGTCGATCGTATTATCGTAATTGATAATGGCAAAATTATCGCTGATGGTCCCAAAGCACAAGTGATCGCCTCTTTGAATAACCCGGCTGTGGAGCGTACTTCATGAATAAAAGCAAACTCACGTTAGAGCAACGTTCATTTGAATCAGTCGGACGTGCCATTGAGGCCAGTAAAGGGCAAAAGCCATCAATATTTAATAACTTATTTAAAGGCTGGTTATCCCCACCTAATAGCCAAGATTGGGTGGTCGATGCACAATGGGAAAAAATGCAACAGCAACCAGCCAGTGCCAAGTTACTGCTATATTTAATTTGTTTAAGTATGGTGTTGCTGGTTGTTTGGTCTGCATTTGCAAACCTAGATGAAGTTGCTCGTGGTGAAGGCCGAGTGATCCCATCAAATAAATTGCAACTGATCCAATCCTACGATGGCGGCATGGTAGAGCAAATTAATGTCCGCGAAGGGCAAATCGTCAATGCTGGCGATGTATTAATAAAAATAGACCCTACCAGATATATTTCGAACTTTAGAGAAAACCAGTCAAAAGTGTTGTCACTCAGTGCCAAAGTAGCGCGTCTTGAAGCTCAGACTAAAAAACAACCGTTAATTTTTGAGACTAAACTCACTGCTGATGCGCCGGGAGTCGTGATGCACGAACAAGCACTTTACACCAGTAATAACCAAGAGCTTGAACAACAAGTCGCAATTCATAAACGCCAATTAGAACAACGCCGTCAAGATCATATCGAAGCACAAGCAGCCCTGCAACAGCATAGCAATGCCTTACGATTAATAAACCGCGAACTACAAGTAACCCGCCCATTACTACGCTCAGGCGCAGTATCTGATATCGATATTATTCGTTTAGAACGCCAAGCTGTTGATTTAAATGGTGAGATAAACCGCACTAAGGCTGTTATTAATCGTAGCCTTTCTGCTATTAATGAAGCGAAGAATAAAGTAAACGAAGTCGAATTATCTATGATAAACCGTTGGAATAATGAGCTTTCTGAAGCACGGCTGCGCCTAGATGCAATTAAAGAAACCGAATCTGGTTTAGCAGATAAAGTCACCCAAACTGAAATTCGCTCTCCGGTTAATGGCACTGTGCAACGCCTGATGGTCAATACCGTCGGTGGCATTTTACAACCTGGTAGTGATGTACTTGAAATAATACCGCTGGATGACCAACTGATTGTAGAGGCCAAAATCCCTCCGAAAGACATTGCTTTTTTACGTCCGGGACAAGCTGCAATGATCAAATTTAGTGCTTACGATTTTGCGATATACGGCGGACTAAGCGCCGAAGTTATACAAATTAGTGCCGACACGATTACTGATGAGCGAGACAACACGTTTTATTTAGTACAGCTGAAAACGGACAAAAGCCACTTTGCCGAAAACCTAACAATTATTCCAGGAATGACAACTCAGGTAGATATTATTACTGGTAAAAAAACCGTGTTGGAGTACTTGCTTAAACCGGTATTACGAGCAACCTCATTAGCAATGACTGAGCGTTAATTAATATTATTCTTACATTTTTAATATGGAACTATAATGCGCCAAAGTGTCTTTATCACCGAAGCTAAGTTTATTTCACCTCACTGGCAAGCAGCCTACCCTGAATGTGAAATACGACAGCAACAACCACACAATATTACAGCAGATACTATTTTATGGATCTTAGCTGGCAGTCCTGATTGGCTTAGCGTAGTACAAAGGTACAGTAAAAATCGCATTCCAGTGATTGTGATGAGCAAAGAGTTAAACATGGCAGAACTCTGCGCTGCGCTGCAAGTGGGAGCTCGCGGTTATGTTGAAGCATTTGCCAGTAAGGTAATTATAGAGCAAGTGGCAGAAACCGTTATCAGTGGCGGCATCTGGTTACCGGGTCAGTTGCTATCAAATTTAGTCGGCGTGCTCTCAAAGCAGTCAATCAGTTATCAGCATGCTTGTGATCTAACACTATTAACCAAACGCGAACACCAAGTGGTCGATATTGTTGTCACAGGTGCCAGTAATAAAATGGTTGCAAAGCAATTAAACATTACCGAACGTACCGTTAAAGAACATATGAGCTCGATTTTTAACAAGCTCAAAGTTCGTGACCGTATGCAATTGATGCTCGCAGTAAAAGGAAGTTAAAAAATTGAGAATTCAATTTCTAATACTTGTGCATCTTCCGTAATGTTATAAATCAACCGCATTTTTCTACATTAAGAACCAGAGTACAAACGCAATACTATGTCCGTAGATTAGAGTCTACCTTGGGCAGAATACACAACCCTATATTTTATTCTTCCGCGCTTGCTTTTACTTCATCATCAACTGGTTGCGATACTATGCCATCGAATCCTAGCCCTTGTAATGTCACCTGATCTTCGGGGTTATTAACGCCCTCAGCAATGACTTTTATACCAATTGAATGAGCTAGTGCGCACACTCCTCTTAAAAAAGTCTGATTATCTTGGCTGTAACTAATATTGTGTCCGTAAATACTATCAATTTTAATCATTTCAAGACCTAACTCATGAATTTTATCTATTTTAGTGAAAGCTGGCCCGACCCGTTTCAGTGCCACTTTTGCTCCCATACTTTTCACTTGCATACAAAAATCTTTAAAAATAGTCAATTCAGCAACAGCTAAACTTTCACGTATATCAAAACAAATATGCGCTGCTAATTTTGGAAACGCCAATAAATAAGTCAATATCGCAGCAAGCGCGGCATCATCTAATAATGTTTCTTGTGATAATTCCACCGATATAAGTTTTAAATCCTCTCGCGCTTCAAATGTTTGTACCAGATATTTGATCAAGCCCCAGTCTAATCGAGCAAGTAACTTCAATCGTTTTGCCCATTGCCAATAATAACCACTGCGATAAAGTTCACCATTGAGCAATAAACTCAAGCTCACTTGGTTTTGTAATAACTTACCCGAAAAAGATTTAACCGGATAAAGCAACACATCTAAATCATTATTATCTAACGCGCGCTCAATCGCCTCACGCCAACTAGCAGCGTCAGAAAATAATTCATTGCGCTGCTTATTATTATTAATTTGAACCTGTATTGTCGGCTCTGCCACGGCGGCTTTTAATAAATTATCGACCCGTTTTAATAATGTAAAACGGCTATCTTCACGATCTATATAACTACAACTGTGTGGGATAGTTAAACCAATATGACTGTATTCTGCCAGTAATACTGCATGTTGCTTAAGTACCTTCGAACTCAGACTTTCGATATCATCAGTGTCATTTACCAATACCGCAAAATCGCTATGAGACATACGGGCAATATGACTTGCTGAAAAACGATCTTCATTGGCTTCTAAAAAAGCGACCAATGTTTGTGTAAAGCGACGTAAAAAAGCCACCATCTCAACACGATTGATTTGCTCACTGATCAGGTCAAGATTGACAATACGAAATAAAAATAACGCGCCATGAGCATGTTCTTTTGATTGCTCCAATTGTGCTTCTAAAGTGGCACAAAAATACTCTCGATTCGCCAAGCCAGTTAATTCATCGTGCTGGCTTTTAAAACGAAACTCCTCTAAGCGTTTATTATCTTCTTTAATAATACGACTAAAGCGCGTTGACAGAAGATTCATCGAACTAACTAACCGAGCAAATTCATACGTTTTTGGTACTTTAGATTTAATAAAACGTTTATCACCTAGCGCATTTGCTTGCTGCACAACATCATCTAACGGGCGTAAAATTCGACTTAAAAAATGAGCACTCGCTATACATGCGGTAATCGCCACCATAAAAAAACTCCAGAATAATCGAATCGCGCTCTCCCATAGCGCTTGCTCTGTGTATTGACTATGGCTTTCTACATATAAAGTACCAAACTGCTGCCAGCCATCGCTCACTTGCGCAACGCCTGGCATCACATGTAATTGATAAAGATGATGAAACCAAAGTGGCGCCGATGTATCAAATTCACCACTAAATACTCGTTTTACGATCGGTTCACCTTGCGGGTCCTGCAATTCAATACGTTGGTAGTGCCCTGTATCAAAAGTAGCAGAAATAAGTAGCTCTAATTCAACATGATCTTTATGCAGCTGACTGAGCATTAAAGCCAAGCCATTAGCATTATCAATATTTTTTAAATACAACTGAGAAGAAAAATACTGTTTAGCCGAATACGTACTAATGAGTACACTACTGACGAAACCAATAATTATGACCACTAAAATAGCCAACCACAGTTCTTGGCGTAAAGTGATCTTACTTTCACGTTTAAATAAGGACATAAATGACATCACCAGATAATTCCTTCTTGTTGTGTTTGTTCAATAATTCGTCGCCAGCGAGATAACCTAGCAGTTGGATTGGCAACACTTTGGGTTGAGTTGTTCGCCCACAAGCCTTGGCTGTTAAAACTAAAAACGGGGCTTAGATCGGTGCGTTTAGCGGCAGGCAGTACTTTTGTTATTAAACTATCTAATATCAGCGGTTGTGCATTAGGAGTAACAAAATACCCCAACACCATATGCGCCTGAGTTTGTTTTGAGTTAGGACCGCCGATCTGTGCTTTAACGTAGATCAAACGTAACTTATCATCTTCAATGCCTAGTACTCGCAGACTAATATATTTAGCAATCGCATAATCTTCGCAGTCACCAAGGCCTTTGCCTAATGTTTCAAGTGGCGTTGCCCAGTAATCATTTTGCTGCCATAGCTCAATATCAGTACGATAGCGTAAGTTGCGAGCAAAAAAATTATTTACGATTAAGATTTTTTGTTGCTCAGTTTGATTCTGTGACTGAACCAACATCGTTTGCCAATTACGTGCTACCGCTACGCGCGTTGGTCCAAATTGCAGGTTCATTTTTTCTAAAAAGACATTAAATTGGATGGGGAGACGATCGGCAAAAACCACACTGGTAACTAATATAAACAATAGCGCAAAATGCAGTAACGGGCAGTTACTAAACTTTCGCAAAAGCACGCAGCCAAAGTGTAAAACGCTCACTGACGCGACCATAAGTATATTAATAAAAACCGAGTTATTTTTTTACGTGCCACAAGCTTTATTCAATAAAAAACATTAAATAAAGCATAGCACTGAAGTATTCACTGTGAGATATTTTAGCGTGTATTTTGTTAGTTACTAACATAACTAACAACGAATTTATTAGATCAAGCGTTTTAGTAATAAGTTACTTTTTTAACTTCGCGTGGTTTAATTTCACCTATGTATAAGTCATGCACCCGCTTCATATCAAGTTGTAACTCTGTGGCATAGGTATCACCTACGGCATAGGTTTTAATTACTTGTGCGCCTTTAATAATCCCTTGTACTTGCCCTTGCAAGTGATCGTTTTGTGCAATACTGCCTTGCACTGTGGTGCCTGCGGTAATTTTTTGCCCATATACTTGCTCTGCAAGCTCACGATACGCTTCTAGTTTTGATGCTTTAATCGCCATTAATGAGCGTTGTGATTGGTTATCACCCGGTTGCGCACTGATCGGCGCATAACCCACGGCTTTTAGAATTGGGTAGTTATCTGGCTCAATATACTTATATTCCACATGTTTATCAAAAATACTGCTACAGCCAGCTAGACCTAAGCTTGCTAATATACAAATTGAAATCACAATACGCATGGCTTCTCTCACGCTTTAAAAGAGTCATTAATAACTAAATCAATGCACGATCAATGCCATAATTAACTGCTATGACGGTTTTAAAGCAACCTTGCAAAACAATTGGTACAGTCCTTGCTCTGTCACTGTTAGTAGCAAATGTATATTCATGGGGTTAGGGTAATGAAGCGAATTTTATCAATGGTAGTAATCGCCAGCAGTTGGCTAAGTATTAGTCTATTCTCCTCCCATACAGTTGCCCAATGGTATGAATCAACCGGCCATGCAAGCATTAGAAATAATGATATCAGTGCGGCAAAATCGGCGGCAATAAAAGATGCTATCACCCAAGCTTTAGTGTTCTCAGGGGCACGCGTCAGCTCAATGCAGACCTTAGTAGATGGGGTGTTAACCCAAGATCAGCTAAAAATAAACAGCCATGGCGAAATTCAAAAGATAGAGATGATCAGCGAAGATCGTAAAGCCGATCAATTTGCAATTACTTTGCGCTTGGATATCTTCCCTCAACAAGAACACTGCCCTGCGAACCAATTTACTAAATTTGTTGCGATCACCCAAACACAATTAAATAATCGCGAACAAGCGAAGATGGGTCAAATATTTGACATTAATAAAGCCACCAGCGAAGCACTCTACAAAACGTTAAATCAATCGGCTATGAATGCTAAACCAACGGCTTATTTTAATTTTCCGATCCGCGTTGGCGAATTTTTTAATCAACAATACGATTACAGTAATGCCCTATTAGAAGAAATATCGAGCCGCAGTAATTCTCAGTATGTATTGTTAAGTCAAATTGTTGATATCTCAAATGGCGATAAACTCAATAACAGTTATGCTTTTTGGCAGGACGAAACCTACCAACGTTCATATAAAATAGATTTTGCCTTGTTTGATGGCACCACTTACGAGCGAATGTGGCAAAAAAGTTATCGCAGTCAAGCTATCTGGCCATTTGAAAAAACTGCAATTATTGACGTGTTTAGTGATAAATTTTGGAGTTCAGATTACGGCCAAAATATAGCCGACATAAACCAAACCGTTAGTTACGACTTACAAGCCGCAATGGCTTGCCTTGAAACCCAAGGTAAAATATTACATATAGAAAACAATAAGCTAATTATTAATTTAGGCAAAGCCCATGGTATTGAAAAAGGCCAACGCTTAAATATTGCACATCATAACTATTTAACCGATGCAGCGGGAAATAAAATGCCACACCTGATCACCACGCTCAATCAAATACAAGTTGAGCAGGTATATCAACAAAGTGCGGTTGCCGTCAGTATTGACCAACAACCACTGCCTAATATTCAAATAAATGATGTAGTAGAACTGACTAATTTAGAGCCTTAGTTAATTGTTGGTGTAAGCTTGGGTGCTCAATAAGCCAATTAGCAAGTAATTCAATGCCCGCTAAATGCGGGTAATGTTTACGACAGGTCAACACTACACTTCGCTGTTGAGTTGGGAAGATTGGCAAGTAGCTAATACCTGCGCGCTCTGTGCACGCAAGCTTAGGCACGAAGGTTACCCCATCATCCATAGCCACCAATGCTAATAAGGTTTCTAAGCTATTACCTCGGTACTCATTGGACACATCAACCCCAGCGGCAAAACAAAATTGCTGGGCTTGATCTTTAAAACAATGACCATCGCTGAGCATCAATAAACTGCACTCTTGTAGCTCATCTAACACTATTTTACTGCGTTTTGCTAAACTATTTTGCGCTGACATAGCGACCAAAAAGTCTTCTTTATACAATTTAACTGTATGATAAAGTTTAAGTTCAGGCACATCTGCTAATATAGCGATATCTAACTCACCGTTATCCAGTGCGCTTAATATAGTCGCGGTTTGCATCTCAACAAAAGCAAATTGGCTATCAGCAAACGCTTCTTTCATCGAGGTGAGTAAGGTAGGTAATAAATACGGTGCAATCGTTGGAATAATGCCTATTCTTACTTTACCTTGTAGTGGCGACGATGACGTTGCTGCTAGCTCTTTTAATATTTGGGTTTGCTCTAAGATCACTTTGATCTGTGTCAACAAACGTTCACCTTGAGCCGTTAAAGTAACCTGCTTAGTAGAGCGGTCAAATAAAGTAACACCCAGCTCTTGTTCAAGTTTTTTAACCTGTCCACTGAGAGTGGGTTGACTGACAAAACATGCATCGGCGGCTTTACGAAAATGCTTAAAGTGCGCAATCGCTTTTACGTATTCAAGATCTTTTAAATTCACTGCAAACTCATAATTAATCGGTAATACCTATCATACTAATATAAACAAACGATTGGAGCTATTATAACTTTCACGACATAATGGCTATCAACAAATCAAGAGGAACTAAAAAACATGTTAAAGAATATTGAAGGTCAAACAATTCCACAGGTTACATTTGCAACACGTCAAAATGACGAATGGAAATCAGTAACTACCGATGACATTTTTAAAGGTAAAACAGTGGTTGTGTTTTCACTACCCGGTGCATTTACACCAACCTGTTCATCAACTCACTTACCACGCTACAACGAATTAGCTGGTGTACTTAAACAAAACGGCGTTGACGACATTGTGTGTTTATCAGTAAACGATACCTTTGTAATGAATGCATGGGCTGAGCATCAAGAAGCACAAAACATTACCTTATTACCAGACGGTAACGGCGAATTCACTGACGGCATGGGCATGTTAGTTGATAAAAACGATTTAGGTTTTGGCAAACGCAGCTGGAGATACTCTATGCTGGTTAAAGATGGCGTAATTGAAAAAATGTTCATCGAACCAGATTTACCTGGCGACCCGTTTGAAGTATCAGATGCAGACACTATGCTCGATTACATCAACCCTAAACAAGTTAAACCAGAGCCGGTGAGCATTTTCACTAAACCTGGCTGCCCTTTCTGTAAAAAAGCGAAAGCATTATTAACAGAGAAAGGCCTAGTATACGAAGAGATCACTATGGGTGCTGGCGCATCACTGACTAGCCTAAAAGCTATTTCAGGCCGTGAGACCGTACCACAAGTATTTATCGGCGGTAAGCACATTGGTGGCTCTGACGATTTAGAAAAATACTTTGCTTAATTAAGTAAATACCTTAAGCAAATAATAAGGGGCAGCAATGCCCCTATCCATACCCTTTTTAAATACCCATTTTAAATACCTATTTTATTAACTAATTTAAAAACCAGTTTTTTAATAAAATTGGTATTGAGGACATCACCATGAAAGAACTAAACACCGACGTTGTTGTAATAGGTGCTGGCACCGCAGGTTTAAGCGCTTACCGCAATGCAAAACAACACACGTCTAACGTATTAATGATTGAAGCAGGCCCATACGGTACTACCTGTGCGCGAGTTGGCTGTATGCCAAGTAAATTACTTATTGCCGCCGCAGAAGCCGCCCATGCAATTGAAGCCGCGCCAGCCTTTGGTGTGCACAGCTCAAAACCAACCATAAACGGTGTTGAAGTAATGGCGCGCGTGCGCAATGAGCGCGACCGCTTCGTAGGTTTTGTAGTAGAAGCCGTGGATGAGCTACCCACTGATGATAAAATAGTAGGCTACGCAAAATTTTTAGATGCCAATCGCGTACAGATTGACGACCATACAATTATTACCGCTAAGCGCTTTGTAATTGCTACCGGCTCTCGACCTGCTTACCCTAGCGTATTTAATAACTTTGGCGACAGACTAATCATTAACGATGACGTTTTCGATTGGCAAGACTTGCCAGAGTCAGTTGCTGTATTTGGCCCTGGTGTTATTGGCCTCGAAATTGGCCAAGCGTTGCATCGCTTAGGTGTTAAGGTAAAACTATTTGGTGTGGGTGGCGCGATTGGCCCAATTACCGACCCAGTTATAAAAGACTACGCAAATACTGTATTTGCTGAAGAGTTTTTTGTCGATACCGATTCAAACGTATCCGATATGAAACAAGTAGGCGATAAAGCGCAGCTTACCTATGTCGACAAAAACGGGCAAAAACAAACCGAGCAATTTGATTACGTACTTGCCGCGACGGGCCGCGTACCAAACACCGACAAACTCGGTCTTGAAAACACTGGCATTGAGCTTGATGAACGTGGCGTACCAATCGCTGATAAACACACAATGCAATGTGGCGACTCCAATATATTTATCGCCGGAGATGCCAGTAACATGATCCCACTACTGCATGAAGCGAGCGACCAAGGCTCCATCGCAGGGCAAAACGCGGGGCGTTTCCCTGATGTACGTATTGGCCTGCGCCGAGCGCCAATTGCAGCCGTTTTCAGCGACCCACAAATTGCTATGGTCGGTGAAACGTACAAGCAAATAACGGCTCGTTATGGTGAGTGTGGTTGTTTTGAAATTGGCGAGGTCAGCTTTGAAAACCAAGGCCGCAGCCGCGTAATGTTGAAAAACAAAGGTCATATGCGTTTATACGCAGAGCAAGGCACAGGCTTATTTTTAGGTGCTGAGTTTATTGGCCCACAAGCTGAGCATATCGCCCACCTACTGGCATGGGCTGTACAAAACAAAATGACTGTACCACAAATGCTCGACATGCCATTTTATCACCCAGTGATAGAAGAAGGCCTACGTACCGCACTGCGTGATTTAAACGCTAAGCTGAAATTTGGCCCAGATATCATTAACCAATGTATGGAATGTGGCCCAGGGGCATAAATAATAAAAAGCCAGTTAATTTAATTAATTGGCTTTATTACGTATGATAAACTGCCAAATTATTAATTTTTTACAAGGAATGATTACATGGGAACTGACTTTTCTACTTTTGAAGAAGCGTTATATTTAGATAGTAAAAAAGCATTCAAGCAAATTTTAGCTGACTTGGGTGATGATATTTATGTAATCGGTTTTTATCACTCTGGTAGCTGTTCATTTTTACCTATGTTCAATACTCATACTGATTTTCAAAGCACATTTGAAGACGAATATGACTGCGAAGAAGATGACCGTTTACTCGCTAAATGGAACGTCAGTGACTTTCCATCATTAGAAGATTACTCAGAATATTTTGAACACAGTAGTGAAATTCTACAAACACTCGACAATGACGATAGCTATGAAATAGTCAGTGATGAAGAAATCCAAAAATATTGGCAAGCATGGTTATCAACCTTAGAGCGCGTGTTAATTCGCTTAGATAACGAAGGTGTATTTTCAGAAGGTGTAGAGCGAAACTCAATCACGCTTGCCATACTCGCTTACGATGAAACTGAAGATGAGCAATTTTCACGCATTAAACGCATGAATCCGCCCGCTGTTTTAGCAACTATTGAAACCGATTTTGAAACAATGATTGCCAGCCGTAACGAAGCAGAGCAATTAGCGATGGCAGAATTTGAGCGTATGTTACAAGAGCATTAGTTTTTAATAAATAGCTCTATATTGGCGCATAGTAAGTAATTGAGTAAAGACGAATTCAGCTATGGCTGCATTTCAATAAAATACATTAAAGCGAGCCTTTTTATAGGCTCGCCAAGTAGCTAAAAGGAATTTTATATGTGGTTTGAAAAACTGACAGGCTTTAGTGAAGAATCCCCGTTACAAGTGCATAAAAATTTATCAGTTAACGGTAATATTTTAAAATCTCATATTAATGCAAAGGAATATTATTGCGGCTTGTTAGAAACACCATCATTAGCCAAATTAAGAAGTCGCGTTAATTATAATAAAGCGCTAGATACAAAGAACTCTATTCGTGAAATCGTTGCTAATGTTCAAGACCTTCATACTGATAAGAACAATGTCGGTGCATTATTCCAGGTTGCCTCCCAATTCAACCTCTTAGAAATGGTTTCTCCTGATGTTACACCTGAGCACGGTGTCGATGGCTATGAGTATGATCGTACTCAAGGACCTGCTTGCGCTATAGCTGCAGGTGCCGGAACTATTTATCGAAACTATTTTGCAAACGTAAATGGTGAAATTGGTCAAACGGCTAATAATCAGATCGATTGCCTGAGTGACATTGGTGCCGCATTAGGAAATAAAAATAACCGTCTTTGGCAAATGAAAAATGGTTATGCTTTGGCATCTGAAGAAGGTTTAATAGAAATAAATGAAAAAATTAACTCTGCGACTAAATCTGAACTCGACAAATTAAAAGCTTTGTTACGCATTGGCATCCAATGGGATACAGAGGTGACACTAAATGATCTAAAGCAAACAGTCAGCCAAGTTTATTGTTCAGCGCTTCCTGTCGCATATTCACAAATACCTCCAACGTTATGGGCTAATTTTGCCAAACTGATATTAGAGGCTTGTTACGAAGCAACAATATGCTCTGCTATTTTGAACTATCAAAAAACTGGAAACAATAAAGTATACCTAACACTTATTGGTGGTGGCGTATTTGGTAATGATAGACAATGGATTTTACAAGCCATTGAGCGCGCCTTGAAACTATACGAGTACGCAGACCTTGATATATTTATTGTAAGTTACGGCTCTTGTGATCCTTATGTTCAAAAATTCATAGATAATTTTTCAAAAAATAAATGATAACGACAGTAAAAGCTAGCGTCATTAATAACGAAACCTTACCAACATAAGCTTTAAGAGCGTTGATAAGGCGCTAGCCTTTTCATTGTTAAGCCAATGGCTTTTTATTTCATTAAGGCTTGCTTAGTAACAACTTTATCACCATGACTTGGCGGCGTTGAGGTAACAATAAAACCAGCTCGTCCGCAGCGTAGTTGCATAACTAATGCACTAACCCCGCTGGCACATGTAGGCCTTGTTGCGGGTTTTATATCGCTAACAAAGTCGCCTGCCCATTAAGTACAAAAAAGAACTGCTCTGCAAACTCATGCTTATGCGACTGCTCCCCGTCGGCACTCGCTCTTGGATCACATTCAATGCACTACTCTTCACTAAATGCCAACCATCACAATTATCACCCTTATGCCCCCAGTTATAATGTTCAGCGTTATCGACTGAAATAGGCATTGCCATATCTTCGCTATCCCTTAAAAGCTACTGCACAACAAAGTAAAACATCACCGTTTAAAATAGTAGTCAATTTAATTTATACAAGGAAACCACACTTATTCGCGCATGAAAGTGTGAAAAAACACATTTATTAGCGCGTAAAAGTGTAAAAACTTGCATTTATTCGCGCAATAAAGTGTAATTAATCATCTAGTGAGTAATACGAGACCTGCCATGCAACGATTAATTTTAGAAAAGTTATTAGATTGGAAATCTAAGCCAGCACGAAAACCCTTATTAATTGATGGCGCTCGCCAAACAGGTAAAACTTATTTATTACAAACTCTATTAGGCAGTACCTTTGCAAACGTGATTCGAATCGATTTTTTAGAGTCCCCGCAAATGAGTGAAGCATTCGCAGATTCGTTATCCCCCGAAAACGTACTATCTAATATAGAGCTACTTACAGGAAAAACGTTTGACCCTAATACAGATCTACTGATCCTTGATGAAATAGGCGAATGCCCTAAAGCAGTCACGTCCCTCAAATACTTTGCTGAACAAGCGCCGCATATGCATATTGCCGCCAGTGGTTCTAATATCGGATTATTAAACTCCTTTCCTGTAGGTAAAGTGGAGCAACATAATCTGCGCCCTCTCACATTTCGTGAGTTTCTGATCGCCTCGAAAGAAACCGCTCTAATTAAGGCATTTGCAGCACAAACAAACTCAAGTGCAGCACATAGTAAATTATTCTCAAAACTCACTGATTATTACTTTACGGGTGGTATGCCAGAGGCTGTAAGTACATGGTTCGATTTATCTGATCACAGTATCATTGACCGCGTTCAAGCTGTAACAGACATTCATAAAAATTTAGTACTGGGCTATCAACGAGACTTCGGCAAATACTCAGGAAAAGTAGATGCAGGTTTAATCGAGGCTGTATTTAATAATGTTCCAGCACAGCTATCATCAGTGATGGATGAATCGGTTAATCGCTTTAAATTTAAAGGGATGCACGATAAAAAATCTCGCTATAGTGATTTTGAAAGCGCTATTTCTTGGTTAAATAAGTGCCGCTTGATACTCAAAAACCACCCTATTGACGGCACACCTAAAAGCCCATTAGCAGCATATAAAAAAGACAATATCGTTAAATTATTTCTTTTTGATGTGGGCTTATTAAATCATATGCTAAACATTGGGTATAAAGAAATAAAACAACAAGGCTATGAATACAAAGGCTTTGTGGCCGAAAACTTTGTACAACAAGAGCTCGCTGCGCAAGGTATTGACCCAACATATTCATGGGGAGATGCAAGAGCGGAGATCGAATTTGTGGTCTCTGATGACGAAGGCAACATACTGCCTATCGAAGTAAAAAGTGGTAAACGCACCAAAGCAAAATCACTACAATCGTACATAAATAAATGCCAGCCCATCAAAACAATTAAACTCACAGGCACGCAAGGCTCATCACCACTGGAAAAGGAGTATATTGTCCTCCCGCTCTACTACAGTGAATATGCAGTAAGCAAACACCTGAGGCTGATGAATTGATAAAAGATAGACCTATCAGATTGCACACCAATTTAAACATTGTTGAGGAAACGGGCGAGTGCTTACAAAGCTATTACCATGGTGAACTGATACTCAAAGTAAAAGGCTTATGGTTCGCTGGTAAAGCCGTTCATATAAGGTATTCGCACAAGGCACTATTCATGGAAGGTAAAAAAGCATAACCTAAAGCTATAACGTATTAGTTAAAGCTCTTCATTACCCAATAAGAGCTAAAGCTATCACTTTTAAACAAAATTGCAGTTAAATTCTACATTTCAAATAGCTAAAGCTCTACACTAAGCTTTAGCTCATATCAAACACCATTACAAAGCCAAAAATTACCTTTAACTTACCATTTGCCTAAATGGCAAAAAGGCTCTTACTTGGAGTTCTGTAAATAACTGTACTAAGGGATAAAATTCAACTTAAAACGCTCAAACCTGAGTACTCGTTTACAAATCATTATATGCGCCCATTCCCTCATAAACACAATCATATACAAATTAGCCTCTATCAACTAAAATGTCTGAAAAATGGAGAAGTAAAAAATGGCAAATGAATTTGATGTAGTAAAATACATATTAAAAGAGTTAGGTGAAATTTCTGCAATGAAATTGCAAAAACTAGTTTACTATAGTCAAGCGTGGTCGCTGGTTTGGGATGAGGAAGAGCTCTTTTCAGAAGACTTTGAAGCATGGGCTAATGGTCCAGTACTCCGAACAGTTTACGAACAGCATAGAGGTATGTTTAAAGTTAAAAGTGATACTTTTTCTAAAGGTGATCCCAAAAACTTAACTGAAGATCAAATTGACACTATTGACTCTGTCCTTAAGTTTTATGGTGATAAAAGTGCTCAATGGTTAAGTAATTTGACACATAAAGAATCTCCTTGGAAGGATGCTCGTGCTGGACTAAATGCAATGGACTCATCAAATGAGGCTATATCTAAAGGCTCTATGGAAGAATATTACTCTGCGCTTTAACTATTATGATAAAGAAACTAGAGAGGGAAGCTCGGAAAGACGCTCGGAAAAAAAAACGTCAAGAAAAGTCAGTAAAATTCAGAGCTGACTTTATCGAAAATAACCCAGAACAAATCCCTAAAATACAATTTCTGCCCGATTTGGATAAGTACCCTAAACTAGATGCAAATATCTCAGAATTAGAAACTCCGAAACAACCAATTATAAACCAATCTGGCTCTAGGTTTGGTCTAAAAATGACATGGTGCGCGAGAGCCGCTGATAAATATGATCAATGGTCATGGGGTGAAGATAGGGGGTGGGCCAGTGATGAATGGAATAACGAAATAGCTAAATGCTTAGACTCTCTTGAAGGCCATGATTGGAAAGAAATCCAAGCTATGACATCAGATACAATGCACTTAATGCATCACGACCATGATATCAGTGATTTATGTGATGAAGCCGTAGAGCGTTGGATAGAGCGAGACTTAGAACAATTTGATACATTGTTTAGGTTTCGACTTGGTAATAAGAAAAGAGCTTGGGGGATAGAGCTCCAAGGCCATTTCTATATGATTTGGTATGAGCGTAATCATCAAATTTACTCCGTAGATTAAATAGAATCACAGCCAGCAGCAAGCGACATCTGTGCTTGACAGAAAAACATTAAAAACAAAATAAAACTGTAACTCCTTGATTTAATTGGTAACCCCTGCAGGAAACGAACCTGAAACTGCCCCTTGGGAGGGGGCAGTAATATCCATTTAACTAAGAGGCCAAATTCGAGCTTCAGGATGATAGCTTCGAGCTGATAGCTTCG
>NZ_JACJEZ010000060.1:0-25610 GCF_014164365.1 Pseudoalteromonas sp. SG43-6 | reverse complement strand
TGAACATGAACATGAACATGAACATGAACATGAACATGAACATGAACAGCATGATGATCTAACAGGCGAACCTAAGCAAATCACCGCGTTTTTAGTGGGTTTTGATTCTCCGCTTTATACGTTACAAGTTAGGCGCAATATTAATCAGTACAAACCTGAAGCGTTGCTTGCCATCATGCCTGGTGTAACTTTGCGTGAGCTATGGGAAATGCTGACAATTGTTGAAAAAATCTTGTTGCTGTTTTCTATCGTAGTGGTACTCGTGAGCCTGCTAGGCATGCTAACGACCCTATTGGCCAGCCTTAACCAACGCCGCCGCGAATTGGCCATTTTACGCTCTGTCGGTGCGCGTCCTTGGCATTTATTCACATTGATCAGCATAGAATCACTACTGATAACCTTTTTAGGTTGCCTAGTAGGTTGTGGGTTATTTTATTTATTAATGTCTCTTGCCACAGGTTACTTGCAAAGTAATGCCGGCATCACAATCACCATTGCGATGCTATCGAGCTATGAACTGGTATTGATCGGCGCTATTATGGCGGCCGGCTTTATCGTTGGTTTGATACCAGCCACCCGCGCCTATTTTTACTCATTGTCTGATGGCATGAGCATTAAAATTTAAGAGGAATATCATGCAGTACTTTCAAAAGCTCAGTTTGCTTTGCTTAGTTATTTTTAGCTTTGGTTATAATTTTAGTAGTTATGCCAATGAACCAAAAGAAATTTTTTGGGAAGATTTAATTCCTAAGGGACATGTACAAATAGATACTCAAGATCAAGCTAGCCATGAAGGTACAGAGCAAAATTGGGTGCAACCTGATCTAGATGCACCAATTGTTAAGGAACTCAATGGCCAATCAGTCAGCTTACCTGGGTTTGTAGTACCTCTTGAAGGTGACAGCGAAATGATTACTGAGTTTTTATTAGTGCCTTACTTTGGTGCTTGCATCCACGTGCCACCACCACCACCGAATCAAATTGTTCATGTGACAATTAAAGGCGGCGTGCCAATTGAAAGTTTGTACGATGCCATAGTAGTTACCGGCGTCATCAGCACTGAAACCTGGAGTGGCGACATTGCACAAGTGGGCTATAAAATGACAGCCGTCGGCGTTGCACCGTTTGAGCTGTAACTCAGATACATACCTCAGGCGTGTTGTTCCCAGTGCTGCAAATAGCAGCTCTCAAGTGCAACATGCCTTAACTTATTTTTGGCATTGACTACAGTACACTGTACTACGTTGCCCTAAACGAATTTCTGTTAATGCTTTCTTACATACCATACATGGCTCACCTTTGCGGCCATAAACTAATAACTGTTGTGCAAAGTAACCTGGTTTACCATCACTTTGGGCAAAGTCTTTTAATGTCGTGCCACCTTGGGTGATAGCCGCAGCCAAAGTATCTTTAATAATAGGGATTAATTGCTGATAGCGCGCTTGTGATACTTTTCCTGCTTCACGTTTTGGATGAATACCGGCCTTAAAAAGAGACTCGTTAGCGTAAATATTACCCACCCCAACCACCACAGCGTTATCCATAATAAATTGTTTGATTGGCACTTTCTTATTTCGTGACTGCTCATATACGCGCTTAGCAGTAAATTCATCAGTGAGTGGCTCAGGGCCCAGTTTGCTCAGTAAGCTATGGCATTCGCCGGGCGCTTGCCATAAACAACAACCAAATCGGCGTGGGTCATTTAGTCTAAGAGCTTTACCGTTGGCAAATATAAACTCGATATGATCATGCTTTTTTAATGGCTCATTTTGTTCAACAACTCGTAAATTACCCGACATACCTAAATGCAAAATAATGCTGCCCAGTTCACACTCAAGTAGCAAATACTTTGCCCTACGCTCAACAGCTAACACAGCTAAGTTAGCGATTTTGTACACATCATCAGGCACAGGCCAACGCATATTCGGATTATGAATATTCACCTTTGTAACTGTTTGCTGCAAAATATGTGGGGTGATCCCCATTCGGCTAACTTCAACCTCTGGTAATTCAGGCATACTATTTAGGCTCACTTTGTGAAAAATTAAAACTAGGGAATAAACGCTGCGCAGTTGCTTTATCAAGTGATAACACGCGCTGGTTGCTTTTATCTAATAAATAATAGCCTTGTGGTGCGCTATATAATTGATACAACCAAGGAAGTTGCTCGCCTGCCAACCATACGGTTGCTACAGTCAAAGCTGAGGTATTATGGAATGCTTGCTGATTATCAGCGACCGACAATTGCATGCTCTGCCATTCATTTACTAATGCCACAAGGTTTGCTGTTGTTGCTTGCCAAAAACTAGCAGGTGCATTATTGATTAATGCAGTGGCGCGCCAAGAAGTGCCTATGCGCTCTATTTTTTGATCGGGAAACTCTAGAGCTAAAATAAAGTTTTGCGCTGGCAATACACTTTGCACACTAGATTGTTCTGAACCACTGTTGAGTTTTGTATGTAATCCATTAAAAAAGAAAATCATCAACAGCATGGAAAAAATAACCACATTATTCCAGCCCCTGCGACCTAACTGCATTTGAGTTCTTCCTAAAAGATTCAATTAGTTAAAGTGTAACCAAAAACATATAAAAATGGCAGTTGAATTTTTTAACTACTGTTAAGACTGAATATTACAAAAAATCACCAACGCGAATGTGTCAAAGTTAAATTACTTTGCTAAAATACGGCAAAATTTAAGGAGTTCCGTCATGTCAATGTATGTAGTGGGTCATAAAATCCCAGATTCAGATTCTATTTGTGGTGCAATCGCACTCGCATATTTGAAAAACCAAATCGAAGAACCAGCAATTCCAACTCGTCTTGGTGAAATATCACCTGAAACGCAGTTTATTCTTGATAAATTCGGCTTTGAAGCACCAGAGCTAAAATTAAGTTATGCCGGTGAAGATGTTTACATCGTTGACCATACCGAAAAAACGCAAGCACCTGATGATATCGATCAAGCTCGCGTTGTTGGCGTTGTTGATCACCATAAACTAGGCGATTTAACCAGCTCTACACCTCTTGAATGCTGGATCCGCCCTGTTGGCTGCTCAAACACTATCATTAAAATGATGTATGACTTCTACAATGTTGAAATTCCAAAAGACATTGCAGGCATCATGATGTGTGCAATTTTAAGTGATACGGTTATTTTCAAATCACCAACCTGCACCACAGCTGATATTAAATGTGTTGAAGCGCTTGCTGAAATTGCCGGCATCGAAGACTTTAAAGAATTAGGCATGGATATGTTCCGTGTTAAGTCAGCGGTTGAGAATACTCCAGCGCGTGATTTAGTAATGCGTGATTTTAAAGACTTCAACATGAACGGTAAACTAGTTGGTATTGGTCAATTAGAAGTTATCGATCTAGCGGTATTTGATGATATTAAAGCAGACCTTGAAGCTGATATTGCTAAGCTTAAAGAAGAAGGTGGACGCCACTCGGTATTCTTATTACTTACCGACATCATGAAAGAAGGCTCACAAATGCTGATCGTATCTGACGATGCAACACTAGTTGAAACTGCTTATGGTGTAACGCCCAAAGACGGAAAAGCATGGCTAGACGGCGTACTGAGCCGTAAAAAGCAAGTAGTACCACCACTGCAAGATGCATTTGCAAAGCTTTAACGTGCTAGGTGCTAGGTGCTAGGTGCTAGGTGCTAGGTGCTAAAAATATTAACCTTGTGGGTTTTTCCTGCAAGGTTTTTTTATACCTAAAACTTATCAGTTAATATTTGTGCTACACAGGACTCTGCAAATAAGTAATACTTAACATCATAAATAATTAGGTAATATTCATTTATGTTAGGGTTTTGGTACAGTAAGTCTCCGCAATTTGCAAAGGATCACAAAGATTTTTGGCGAGCACGTTTAATCGCCCATTTTTTATTATTTTCAACAGCTTACTTTTTCATTTTAACAGTACTCAATGTTTTCTATTTCGAGCAATTAGACCTTGCCTTAATTGACTGTTTAGGACTTGTTATCTCATTAACTATTTATTTCTGGTTTTACAAATCTGGCAACGTTAATGTAACCGCATGGGCTGTTACATTAATGGCTAGCAGCTTAGCTATATTATTTATAATTTCGGTAGGCGGAAATCCATTCTCAATATTATGGGCTACGCTTATCCCCCCTATTGCATTTTTTTTAATAGGCAGAAAACGGGGAAGCATCATCAGCGCAATTGCATTCTCTATTTGTGCATACTTAATTTATACACAGCAACAACAAACAATAAACAATAAACAATAACCATAGGGTTAGGATCATTATTTAACACTATCGAAGTCAGTATCGCTCATATTCTAATTTTTAGATTTTACGAAAAAACACGTTCGTTAGCGTATCAAAACTTATCTAACCTTAATGACGAAATTAAAAAGTTAGCAGAAACAGACAAGTTGACTGAGTTATATAACAGACAAAAATTTGATGCAGAGTTATCGGCATTAATAACTAAAAGCGAGCACTCTCAAACATCTCATTGTTTACTTATGTGTGATATAGACTATTTCAAAAAAATTAATGATACCCACGGGCATTTAGTTGGCGATAAAGTACTAAAAGAGTTTGCCCATCTGTTGCAGCAAAAAATAGGTGAGTAAGCGTTAATCGCTCGTTGGGGTGGTGAAGAGTTTGTAATAATATTACTCAACACTGCTTTGTTGGATGCAGCAATGCAAGCGAATGAATTAAGGAGTTTAATTAGCTCAAATACAGTTGCCAATATGCCTATCACTATCAGCCTTGGGGTAACCGCTATACAAAAGAGTAATGATAGCGTTTTAAAAGTATTAGAGCGAGCTGATAAGGCACTCTACTTTGCTAAACATCACGGCCGAAATTTAGTTTGCATCAACGATAACAACGCACATGTTACCTGTTATGACACATTTTTAAAATTAGTCGACGATGATATAAACGAATAATACCAATCGACTTAAATATTTAACTATTCTAGCGCGCTAAATAAAGCGCTAACTGCGTTAGTAATTTTTCATGTAGAACAACTACATGTCAAAATTTCTGCCTTGTTATCACTGTATTTTTCTGTCGCTATAAATGGTCAGTAACTTAAAACGATTGGTATAATCTGTGATTCGAGAACGGAAAAACTACGCATTTGAAAAACAAAAAACCCAGCCTAAGCTGGGTTTTTGATATTCATAGAAAACTAAAATTACTTGATTTTAGCTTCTTTGAAAAGAACATGTTTACGGATTTTTGGATCAAACTTTTTGATTTCCATTTTTTCCGGCATGTTACGCTTGTTCTTGTCGGTAGTGTAGAAAAAACCAGTACCAGCTGTAGAAACTAAACGGATCTTATCACGCATGACTCAGGTCCTTAAACTTTTACGCCGCGAGCACGGATTTCAGTAAGAACCGTGTCGATGCCTTTTTTATCGATAATACGCATACCTTTAGTAGTAGTGCGTAATGTTACAAAACGTTTTTCACTTTCAACCCAAAAACGGTGTGTTTGTAGGTTAGGTAGGAAACGACGTCTAGTCGCGTTTCTCGCGTGTGAACGGTGATTACCAACCGCAGGACGCTTACCTGTAACTTGACATACTTTAGACATGTCTATATATCTCCAATAACTTCGCTCGAGCTTAATTTGTCCCCTAGGCTATGTATTTTGTGCCCCAGGGATAAATCGAAGGGCGCTCTTTATACAGCTTATACAGGCAAAGATCAAGTGATTGATCTAATCCAACCAGCTCATGTGTAAATTTGATAGCGGCTAATTATAAAGATCGAATGCCCTTAGGGAAAGTAAAAACTGCATTTAAATTAAACTAATTTGCAAATAAGCACTAAACCGCTCATTTTTAACACGCTTAGTGATTTGAATACGCTTAAATCAAGCCTCGTTCTGCAAACGAAACACAATTATCTCCCCCAACAACGATGTGATCTAAAATATTTATATCGACTAATTGCAAAGCTTGCTGCAATTTAGTGGTAATTAATTTATCAGCTTGGCTTGGTTCAGCAATACCTGATGGATGATTATGAGCCAAAATAAGTGCCGCAGCGTTATTTTTTAAAGCCGCTTTGACGACTTCTCTTGGGTAAACAGATGCCGCATTAATAGTGCCATAAAAAAGTGTTTCTTCTTTAATTAAGCGATTCTGACTATCTAAATACAACACCATAAATACTTCTTGCTGCAAGCCTCGCAGCTCAATCGTTAAATAGTCATATACTGATTGCGGTGAATTAAATACCGCTTCGCGCTGGCATTGCTCCATCATATAACGACGACTCAACTCCAGTACTGCTTGAAGTTGCACAAATTTTGCTGTGCCCAGTCCTTTTTGTGCACAAAAATCATCGATTGATGCATTAAATAAGTTATGCAGTGTTTGATTTTGTGTCATTAAATGTTGTGCTAACTCAACTACATTCATGCCCGGCAAACCCGTTCGCAAAAATATCGCTAATAACTCGGCATCGCTTAACGACTTAGCCCCTTTCGCCAATAACTTTTCGCGTGGTCGCTGGCTACTTGGTAAAGAGGTGAGCTGCATTATTTCGTCCCTGAAAAATGATTTATAATTTAACTGTAATGCAAAAATAAAATTTCGCCTGTAAAACTGCGAATAAATTCCATATTAAAACTTCGTCCCCAAGGCAAAGATTTGCTATCGTTAGCGCATATCGACAAACAGTTTTATCAGAGTATGACAAAGTTAATGACCAATTTAGCGACAGAATTAGTAAATAAAAAAATTGTACTTGGTATCAGCGGTGGTATTGCCGCCTACAAATGCGCCGAACTTGTTAGACGTTTAAAAGATCATGGTTGTGATGTCAAAGTGGTGATGACTGAGTCAGCTAAGCACTTTATTACTCCGCTTACCATGCAGGCCGTAAGTGGTGAAATGGTCTCAGACTCTTTGCTCGATCCATCTGCTGAAGCCGCTATGGGCCATATTGAATTTGCTAAATGGGCTGATTTAATATTAGTCGCTCCTGCCACATCTAATATCATCGCAAAAATGGCAGTCGGCATTGCAGATGATTTACTCACCACTCTATTGCTGGCAACCCCCGCAAAAGTAGCAGTGGCGCCTGCAATGAATCAACAAATGTATGCCCACCCAGCAACTCAAGCTAACCTAGCAACTTTAAAACAGCGTGGCATTGCAATTTGGGGCCCAGGTAAGGGTGAACAAGCATGTGGTGATGTAGGTGCAGGGCGAATGCTTGAACCACATCAGTTAGTGGCACTATGCACGCAACCTTCGCAACCGCAACTACTAGCTGGTAAAACAATTACAATCACCGCAGGGCCAACTCGTGAGCCACTTGATCCGGTGCGTTTTATATCAAATCACAGCTCTGGGAAAATGGGCTTTGGGCTTGCACATGCGGCAGTTAGTTTAGGTGCAACGGTTAACCTGATTTCAGGTCCGGTAACAATTGCGCCACCACCAGGTGTAAACCTAATAAACATTGAGACCGCTGAGCAACTACTTGAACAATCACTTATTTTTGCTCCCAAATCGGATGCTTTTATTGGTTGCGCCGCGGTTGCCGATTATCGCGCCGCAGCGATAGCCGAGCAAAAAATGAAAAAACAAGGCGATGAACTGACTCTCACTTTAGTTAAAAATCCAGATGTAATTGCCGCAGTTGCTAGCCTTACAGAGGGTCGCCCATATACAGTTGGCTTTGCCGCAGAAACTCAAGATGTCGCAAGCTATGCGAAAGGCAAACTCAGCAATAAAAACCTCGATATGATCTGCGCTAACGATGTATCACAAACGGGCCTTGGTTTTAATTCAGATCATAATGCTTTAACACTGTTCTGGCATAATGAACAAAAAGAACTGCCCGTCGATACCAAAAGCGCATTAGCACTGAGTGTAATGAGTGAGCTTGCTAAACGATTGTAAAAAGGCTGGAAAGAAACTGAATAAAACATTAACATAGCCCTTATCGCTTGCTCAAAAAGTGAGTGATAAGTAGCCGCCAAAAGCTAAGTAAATAATTATAAAGAAAGGAATGTTCATGCCTGCGACAAAAAGAAGTAATCGCAAAGAGCAAATACTACAAGCACTCGCACAAATGTTAGAAACCAGCCTAGGTCAACGTATCACCACAGCAAAATTAGCTGCTGAGGTAGGCGTTTCTGAAGCTGCGCTTTATCGTCATTTCCCGAGTAAAGCACGGATGTTTGAAGGCTTAATAGAGTTTATTGAAGACACTTTGTTGTCGCGCATAAATCTCATTCTTGAAAACGAAAAAGAAACTCAAAGCCGTATCTATAATATTTTATTGCTACTACTGGCATTTGCTGAGAAAAATCCGGGGATCACTCGTATTTTGACCGGCGACGCCTTGCAAGGTGAACAAGAACGCTTGCGTGAGCGTGTACAAAGCTTGTTTGAAAAGCTTGAAACACAACTAAAACAAGTACTACGCGAGCGTAAACTTCGCGAAGGTAAAACCTTTCAAAGTGATGAGTTAACCATTGCCAACTTTTTACTTGCCTACATTGAAGGCAAGATGAACCAATTTGTCCGCAGTGACTTTAAAGCAAAACCTAGCGCGCAATTTGAAAAACAGTGGTTAGAATTACAAAAAATATGGCTTTAACTCCTAGCTCCTAAAATTATCAACCTTGTCGGTTTTCCTACAAGGTTTTTTTATAAATGTTACTTTCAACCTTTATTTTCGACCGCTTATCGTTTCTACTCGAATTGTTGAACAAACTCGTTATGATGATGCAGATGAAACAAAACGAGAAGTAACAATGAAAGCACAACTTTCCCTACTCAGCGTAGCACTGGTTGCAAGCCTTGGCAGTGCCATGGCATCCGCAAAAGAGCCGCTACAATTTAAAGATGTATTCGATTTCAAAGCAGCTAAAACAACGCAATTATCTGAAAATGGTGAAGTACTGAGCTTTAGTGCAACCCCATACCGTGGCGATGCAACAGGCCAAGTCTATACCTTAAACAATAATAAATTACTTGCAGAAATTGAGCGCGGCACTAAACCTCAGATCAACAAAGCAGCTAACTGGGTAGCATTCACCCAAGTCCCTACTTTGCTTGAAAAAGAAACCACAAAAAAGAAAGACACCTTAAAAAACAATCTAGTACTCGTTAATACAATAACGGGGGAACAACAAGTTTTTGAGAACGTAAAAGATTACCAGCTCTCTGATGATGGTAACTGGTTAGCTTATCGCTTTGATGAAAAAGCAGATAAAGACGCTGATAGTAAAGATATTGATGACACAAAAAACACCGCTAAAACCAGTGAAATCAAACCTGATAAAAAAGATAAAGCGTTTGAGCTCATTGTTGTAAATTTAAAAGACAAAACAACTCATACAGTAAATAGCGTATTTAGTTACGCAATCAATACATTTGGCAGCGAGCTTCTTGTCAGCCAAAGCTATCCTGACGGTAACGATAACCAAGTAGCATTAATTACATTAAACCAAACATTTGATACGAGTGTATTAATTGATGAACCAGGCGTTGTTGCAAACAAAATAGTGTGGCATCCAACTAAGAATATTGCCGCATTTACACTGGGTAATTATGTAAATGACGATATGCGCCGTCGCGATCATCAGCTAAAACTGTGGCAAAACGAACAGCTTACAAATATTGCTGCTCCTGAAAAAGATTGGACTATTGGTAAAACAGCAAAATTGAGCTGGTCTGAAGACGGTGAACGCCTGTACTTTGAAAATCACCCTAAGTTAGCGGAAAAAATTAAAGAAAAGAAATACACCGATCAAGCCTCGTTATTTGATTACGATACGATACGCGACCAAAAAGGCCTTAATGTTTGGCATAACAACGATGCCGAAATTAAACCCCGCGAAGAGCAACAATGGAAAGAAATCAATAAAAACCGCCATTATCAAGCCGTTTACCATCTTAATGGCAAACAAGTTGCGCAACTAAGTAACACTGACATGCCAGATGTGGCACTCAATACCAACAATCGCACTGCGTTACTTGGTTCTTCAAATTTACCTTATCTTAAACGTATTATGTATGGCGGTTTTTTTGCTGACTACTATGCAGTCAATGTGCAAAATGGTGAGCGTAAAGCAATTATCAGTGATTACCCGTTTAGGCCCAGCCTATCACCCAGTGGACAATTTGCTGCTTACTTTGAAAATAGCCAAGTGCAACTCAAAGACTTAGGTAACAATAAAGTCAGTACCTTAACAACAGCGATTAAAGCAACGTTCGCTGATGATCAGCACGATTACCCTTCAACTCAACCGGGTTATGGTTTTGCCGGTTGGTTAACTGATAGCAGCCAAGTGCTTGTATATAGCAAATACGATATCTGGGCATTTGACGTTAAAACCCTCAAAGCCACACGCCTTACACAAGGCAAAGAAAACAACACGCAATATCGAGTCATCAAACTTGATAAAGACCAAGTTGGCTTTAAAAAAGACGATACATTGTTGCTAAGTGCTACAAACTTACAGCAAAAGCAAACTGAAATAGCAAAACTCAATCTTGCTGATAACTCGATCAGCAAAGTATTAAGCGGTAAAAAACGTTTTGACGTGGTAAAAAAAGCTAAATATGCCGATAAATACCTATTCACTGAGCAAACTTATCAGCAGTTCCCTGATTTTTATCAAGCTGATTTTAGCTTTAAAAAGCCACAACGCGTTACTAACTTAAACCCACAAGTTAACGACTTTGCGTGGGGGCAAAAACCGGAGCTAATTAGCTATAAAGGCTTCGATGGCGAAGACTTGCAAGGCGTATTGATAAAGCCTGCAGGCTATAAAAAGGGCGATAAAGTGCCAGTGGTGGTGTACTTTTACCGTTATATGAGTCAACGCATGTTTGATTTCCCTAAAATGGAATTAAACCACCGTCCTAACTTCCCAATGTTTACTTCGAACGGTTACGCGATTTTCTTACCTGATATTCGCTTTGAAATTGGTCACCCAGGTAAATCATCAACGCAAACCATGATCAACGCCACCCAAAAGCTGATTGATTTAGGTATCGCTGACCCTGATAAAATTGGCTTACAAGGGCATTCATGGGCGGGCTATCAAAGTGCCTTTATGATCACCCAAACTGATATGTTCAAAGCGGTAGTATCGGGTGCGCCCGTGTCAAACATGACCAGCGCTTACAGCGGTATTCGCTTAAAATCTGGATTAGCGCGTCAGTTCCAATATGAAACTGGGCAAAGCCGTATCGGTAAAACCTTGTTTGAAGCGCCAGAGCTTTACATCGAAAACTCACCGGTATTCTTCGCTGATAAAGTAAATACACCAATCTTAATTATGTTTGGTGATAAAGATGATGCTGTACCATGGCACGAAGGCGTACAGTATTATTTAGCGCTGCGCCGTGCAGGCAAAGATGCGACGTTTTTGCAGTATGAAGGTGAACCACACCACTTAAAGAAATTCCCTAACCAAGTGGATTTTTCAATTCGGATGATGCAGTACTTTGATCACTACTTAAAAGGCAAGCCTGCCGCTAAGTGGATGACCGAAGGCGAAGCTTTCATTGAAGAATAAGCTGAAGAATAAGCAGCCATAAACTAAAACGCCCAGCAAATGCTGGGCGTTTTTTATTTACCTAAAACTACCTAGCCCGCTGACGATTACCGCCAACCTTAGGTTTGGTATTGGCTTTTTTAAACTGGCTAAATCCGGTGTGACGACTAAGCGCTGGACGCCCGCCTTTACCTGCTTTAAGCGATTTTTCGTCACGGGTTTCTTCTGGCACTAAGCAGTTTGGACCTTTACCAATCAACTTAGCTTTGCCCATACTACGCAGTGCTTCACGGATCATCGGCCAACCTGCTGGGTCGTGATAACGCAATATCGCTTTATGTAAACGACGTTGACGCGCGCCTTTTGGCACCGGCACTTGCTCAGTATTATTTTTAATATTACGCAGCGAGTTCATCCCAGTGTGATAAATCGTGGTGGCATTAGCCATTGGTGACGGATAAAAATTTTGCACTTGATCTAGTTTAAAATCGTTCGACTTTAACCACAACGCCATGTTCACCATGTCTTCGTCTTTAGTGCCAGGATGCGCAGAAATAAAATAAGGGATCAGGTACTGCTTTTTCCCTGCTTCTTTTGAATATTTATCAAAAAGCTCTTTAAACTGATCATATGCGCCCATGCCTGGTTTCATCATCTTAGATAATGGCCCGTCTTCGGTATGCTCAGGCGCTATCTTTAAATAACCGCCAACATGATGGGTTACGAGTTCTTTGACGTAACGAGGGTCTTGCACAGCTAAATCGTAGCGAACACCAGAGGCTATTAGGATTTTTTTAATCCCCTTAACTTCACGAGCCTTTTTATACAACTCGATAGTCGGTGTATGGTCGGTATCCATATGCTTACAAATATCAGGATACACACACGATAAACGTCGGCAAGTACTCTCAGCTTTTTTGCTCTTACAACGCAGTTTATACATGTTTGCAGTTGGCCCACCAAGGTCCGAAATAACCCCAGTAAACCCTGGTACTTTGTCACGAATTTGTTCGATTTCTTCAATAATCGATTCTTGTGAACGACTTTGAATTATCCGTCCTTCATGCTCAGTAATTGAACAGAAACTACAGCCACCAAAACAACCTCGCATAATATTAACTGAGGTTTTGATCATGTCGTAAGCGGGGATTTTTGCAGTACCATAACTTGGATGCGGAACACGCTGATAAGGCAACCCAAACACCGCATCCATTTCATGTGTTTCAAGCGGATACGCAGGTGGGTTAACCCAAATAGAGCGATCGCCATGGCGTTGGAATAACGCTCGAGCACAACCTGGGTTCGTTTCTTGATGTAAAATACGTGATGCATGAGCGTACAGTGGTTTATTAACACTCACTTGCTCAAACGCAGGTAGCTTAACGTAGGTTTTTTCCCAAGGTTTAGGACGCGCTGGCTGAATGGTAATTGGTTTTGCCGCTTCAGCTTGTAAATCAATACCCGCTTTTTTAAATTCGCTTTTGCTACAACCCACATCATCCGCACCATATGGGTTTGGAATTGGGTCAATTTTACCAATTTTATCAATCGCGGTGGAATCACTACCACGCCAGCCCGGTAATGGCTCTTTACGAATAACCGCCGTACCACGGATATCTTGAATGGTATCCATAGTTTCGCCGGCGGCAATACGATGAGCAACTTCTATTAATGGTCGCTCAGCATTACCGTAAATAAGAATATCGGCTTTGGCATCAAATAAAATACTACGGCGAACTTTTTCTTGCCAGTAATCATAATGGGCAATTCGACGCAAGCTGGCTTCAATGCCACCTATTACAATTGGCACACCTTTGTAGGCTTCGCGGCATCGTTGTGAGTAAATCATCACCGCACGATCAGGACGCTTGCCACCCACATTACCGGGCGTGTAGGCATCATCATGGCGCATACGCTTTTCAGCCGTATAGCGGTTGATCATCGAGTCCATGTTACCGGCAGTCACACCAAAAAATAAGTTAGGCTTACCAAGTGCCATAAAGGCATCTTTCGAATCCCATTCTGGCTGAGCGATAATACCGACTCTAAAACCTTGTGCTTCAAGTACGCGACCAATTACCGCCATACCAAAGCTGGGGTGATCTACATAAGCATCACCACTGATAATGATGATATCGCAGCTATCCCAGCCAAGGGCATCCATCTCTTCGCGTGTAGTTGGTAAAAATGGTGCTGTGCCGTAACACTCAGCCCAATATTTAGGGTATGAGAATAACGCTCGCTTGGCTTTAAGTGCGCTCATATAAAGTAACCAATTGCTTTAAAAAAGGTCGCAAAGTATACCCGAATTAATCACCAAGCGATATTAGCTATTTACACTGGCATCAAACATAATATTATTTTTTACTTTCAATATATTGAATAAGCTCAACTTCAGGCATTGGTTTAGCGTACATAAAACCTTGCACTTCATCACAGCCCAATTGCTTAAGAAAGTCAGCTTGTGCTTGTGTTTCAACGCCTTCTGCAATCGTTTTTAATCCGAGCTGCGCGCCAAGAGCTATAACCAGCTTGGCAATTGCGCCGCTGTCTTTTTCGGGTAAGTCTTTGACAAATGCACGATCTATTTTCAACCTATCCAACGGTAACTTTTGCAAATAACTCAGTGATGAAAAACCAGTCCCAAAATCATCTATCGCCACTTCAATACCAAACTCTTTTAGATCTTGCAGTGTTTCAATCACCATCGAGAGATCATCCATCACCACACTTTCGGTAACTTCTAATTCAATATTTTTTGGGTTTACCTGATATTTTCGCAAAGTATCTTTGACTTGTTGTGCGTAGCCTTTTACCTTAAATTGCGGTACCGACACATTGACCGCAATACAAATTTCAACACCTTGAACCTCAAGACGTTTTTGCTGCTGACAAGCCTGCTCCAATACCCATTGACCAATCTCAACAATTAGCCCGGCATCTTCAGCAAGTGGTACAAAAATCGCAGGAGAAATATAGTTACCTTGTCCCGATGGCCAACGTAGTAATGCTTCACAGCCTTTTAATGACAAATCACTAAACGCCAATTGCGGTTGATACCATACTTCCAATTTATTATTTTCAAAGTCTTGGCGAAGCTGGCGAATAATCCCTAATCGCCAAGCCATTTGCTCTTCCATATCGGGAGTGTAACAAACAGCATTCCCCTGATTACCTTTTTTAGCGTGATTGAGTGCAATATACGCAAGCTTAAGTGTTTCAATACCGGAGGTTTGAAAGTCCAGTTGCTCGCACAAACCAATTTTAAAATTAACCGGTAACAGATGCTCTGCTGCTGCAAACGGTAAGCTTAAATTTTCACTTAATTCGTTTAGATCAAATCCATCGCGCTCAATTAAAAAACCAAATACATCTGCACCAATCCGTGACAGTAATTTAGCGTTTGGGTATTCTTGTTTGAGTCGCTCAACGATTGATGTAAGTAAGTGATTACCCACCTCTTGACCCAGACCATTGTTGATGTCTGAAAAATGTGCGACATCAATTAGAATAAATAGATACTCGTTACTATTTAATCGATGATACTTTTCAATTTGTTCAATAAAATCAGTTCTATTGGCAAGACCAGTTAACACATCTTTGTAGGCTGCATCTCTGAGTTTATTAAAAAGTCTGACGTTATCTAAGCCTACACTGACGTTTGTTAAGAAAACTTCAGCAAATTGCAATTGTGTTAAGCTTGGTTGGCTAACGTACTCTAAGTAAATAGCAGCCTGACGATTTTTACTTTTCAATAAAAACGTAGTGTCGTGCTCAGTGTGCTGATGTTCGCCAAACTCAAAACAATTTTGCACTTGCAAAATAATCCGCCCATCATCAAGTTGTTCTACACCTTGGCCAATAAAAGCACTAAACTCAGCGCAACCACCCAACACTTGAACTTGATAACTATCATCCAGACTGCCACATACAACCCCCCTTGGCGCACAATCTAAAATTACCGAGAGCTGCTTAATCACCGCCATAGTAAATGCTTTAATGTCGGTAAAACCTAAAATTGCCTTTGAGGCTAACAGAATATTATTTAACGCTTTGCTTTGATATTCAAGTTGGCAAACTTGTTCGTATGAGCGAATAGCTGTAACTAACGAGGTAACTAGCTTACTGCGGGTAAGTTCGGTTTTAGTTTTATAATCATTGATATCATATTCTCGGATCACCTGTTCTTCAGGCGCATATCCAGGCTGACCCGTTCGTAAGATAATTCGTACGTTATGATTTTTCAGCGTATCACGTACCTCTTTAACTACTTTTAAACCCGCATCATCGGATTCCATGACTACATCTAACAGTAATACCGACACATTATTAGTATTAGCTAACACTTCAACTGCTTCAGCGCCAGAATAAGCATGATGAAAACGCAGTGTTCTTCCCCAAAACTCGACGCCTGAGAGTGCTAGTTCTGTTACAGTGTGAATTTCAGGATCGTCATCAACAATCAGAACATCCCAGTAATCTTTGGGCACAACCTCTTCATGAGGCTCATCTTCATGGTTAAAAAACAAAAAATCATTGTGTTCTGACGTCATTCCAAATCCTTTAAATTCAAATATTACGCGCCATCATTTAATATTGAGACAATTCAGTTATTGACTAATAAGTTATCACTATTTAACTTATGATACAGTATTAATGTCGATGATTAATGAATATTGATTTACAGATTATAGTCGATATTCAGCAGCTTGCTGTGCGACAGTGGAATTTATAATTTAAGGAACAGCCATTAATATTTTACCCAGAATTACTAAATTTATTTTTCTGATTACTTTAATTCTTTTGGTAATTGGGCTGCTATTGCCACAGCAATACCAAGTACAAAAGAGCATTGAAATTCATGCTCCGCAAACAGATATCACCCCGTTACTTAGTGATTTTACCAAGTGGTCTAGCTGGTCACCTTGGCAAAAAGTAGATCCGAGTATTGTTTTCACGCTTGGAGAGCCGAGCTCTGGCGTTGGTGCTCATCAATTTTGGCAAAGTAGCTGGGGATTTGGTGAAATGACGATTACCAATATAAGCAGCACTAAAATCAATTTTAATATTCTCTTTAATGAAGAGCATATTGTTACAGGTGTGGTCTCTTTTTCACCACTAGCTAATGGTAATCAAGTGACATGCTCACTAGATGGCGAAGTTACTACTTCAATTTTAGGTGGTTACTTGGCGCTATTTAGCCAATATATTTTGGCAAATACGGTGAAACTTGGACTTAATAATTTAAAAACTACTGCACAGCTGCAAATAGCCCCACACAGCGAGAAGATCGATGACGATTCAAACAGCCCAAGCAAAAATTAACCTTGCTCATATAATTGAAACTAAGCTAGGTTACTCGATGAGTAAAACCAGTTCGACTCGCCTTACCAGTACCAGTGATGATAGTTATGGCCCACAAGGGCAAAGTAAACGGCCCTATCAAGTCAATAGTGATAACTCAACACTCAATAGAGCCCAACATCGCCAACAATTGCTCCTTATCAAACAACAACACAATATTGAAGCGATCATGGCCATGGCAATGGATTTTTGCCCTGACGTAACTAGTAAAGGGCAACCTGACAGTGATTGGGTCGAACGCTTTATTGCACTATGTGAAGATACTTCAAACGAATCTATGCAAAAGCTGTGGGCAAAAATTTTAGCGGGAGAAACGGTATCACCGGGAACATTTTCAATTAAAAGCTTACAAACACTTAAGCAAATGACCCAGCGCGAAGCGGATGCATTACAAAAATGTACCGCGATTTGTGGCTATAATGAAAAAGATAATAGCCATTTAATTTTATTAGGCTTTTATAAAAAACCTTCGCTATTTGATTTGCTACGCAAAGGCAATAAAGTGTCGTTTAACTTAGGTAAAGCTGGGATCAGCTTTCCTGATGTATTAACTTTGATGGATATCGGCCTAATCTACCGTAAAGAAATTGAATCCGCAGCACTTAAGGCGGGCCAAGAAATGAATCTGACATTTTTAACCCAACGGATTGCACTCAAACCAAAAAATAACGATTTAGTGCTCAGTTACTATAAATTTACGCAAACGGGTGATGAACTTAGAAAATTGATTAACACGCCAGTTAATAAGGCCTATAAGCACTTGTTAAACAGTGCACTTGAGGAAGAGTTTGAAGTAGCGTGGCACGCAATTAAATAACGGTACCACGCCAAAGCACACAAATTAGAAGTGAATTTGTATGCCGGCAAATGGACCTGATGCATCAATATTAGTATATAGATTATCAATATCATCAAGCTCTAGCGTCATTTTACGGTAACCCGCTTTGATATCTAAATCTACCGCTAAGTTATCAAGTAAAGCCCATGCAATACCCGCTTGGTAGTCTTGTACTTTGCTATCATCGATAGCAAGTAAGCTGCCTTCAAAGAAGACGCTTAAACCCGTTAACGGTAAGCCTACTTCAGCACGACCATACACTAATGGCACAAAACCAGAAAAATCCACAGTTTCTGTTGTTGTTGTGCCATTGGCAGTACCGGTAACAACAATATCGCCATCAAACTGCTTAGCATTTACACCTAAGTCGATAGACAACAAGTCATTATCAAATATCTCATAGTATAAAATATAATCAATGTGTGATAAATCGCTGACCGTAGTTGCAGTGGTATTGGTTGTAAATGAAGTGCCACCAAACTCAAACGTCTCATTAAGCAAGGTTGAGCCATTTAACTCAAGCTCGGTATACTTTAACTTAATATTTGGCACTAATGGAATTGGATGCTCAAGCGCTGCGTAGTAGCTAATGAAGGTTTCATCTTCAAAATTAAAGTCTTGCATATTACCGCTATCAGAAAAGCTACCTGAATTATCAGATTGCCAGCCATCAACACCAACATATAAACCTAATAGAGTGTCAGCGTGAGCCGCTGGAGCCAAAAATGCCATCGAAAGGGCAGCGGCTAAACAGTACTTTTTCATGTGTTATCCTTGCGCTAAAAGTTCGCTAAGTTCAATAAGAGCCGCATTGGCTCGTGAAATATAATTTGCCATTACTAATGAGTGATTAGCAACAAAACCAAAACCATTACCATTTAAAATCACCGGACTCCAAACAGTCTCTTGGGTTGCTTCAAGCTCACGTATAATTTGTTGTAAGCTCACACGTGCATTCTTTTTCTCTAATACATCAGCAAAGTCATATTCTACCGCTTGCAAAAAATGTAATAAAGCCCAAGTTGCACCGCGTGATTCATAAAACACATCATCAATTTCCCACCAAGAGGTTTTTATCTGATTTTGTAATGGTGCATAAGTCGCTTGGTGTGCTTCTTTGTCACCAGCTAAATCAGTATTTAACCGATCTTGACCAACGCTGGCACTTAACCGCTGACTTAAACTACCAAGGCGTTTTTCGGCTTCTTTTAACCAGCCTCGTAGGTTGTCTGCCCGCGCGTAAAACTGACTGTCACGGCTGTTTTGGTCAGCTATTTGAGTACGATACACGATTAATAAATCAATGCCTTTTTGGTATTCACTCTCGGCACTTGGCCACGCCCATGCTTCTGAACTAATATTAAATTGGGGCTGGGCTTTTTTTAGAGCTTCATGTTCGGTCGATTGCGACTGAGAACGGCTAAAGTCTTTACGCATTGATAGCGCCAAATCGCGCGTCATTTCTAATGCGCCATATTCCCAAGCAGGCATATTATCCATAAGAATACTCGGAGGTATTACATCATTTGATAAATAGCCACCAGGTTTATTCAATAATGTGCTGGCAACATTAATCAAAGCCGTAGTTGTTGTGTAACCTGTTACTAGTTTTTCGCCACGCTGCTGCGCATCCTGTTTAGCTTGCGTGATCACATTTACGCGGCTTGGCTCAACACTCCAATACACAGATACGGCATAAAATAAAATAAAAACTAATATTAGCCCTGCTATAATTTTTCCTTTATGTTGTGACATTTAATCTCCTAGTGATGTGTATGGTGCTGTTCAGATAGTGATACTTGCTCAACTTGGCTTTCTAATGAAACCACGGTAGCTTGAGTAAATACACGATCTCCATTGCTAAAATATAGCGTGAGTTTGAGTTCTTGCCCTATTTTTAACGGCTCTTTTGGTTCAAAAACCATTAAATGATAACTACCTGGCTTAAAATCTAGCTGTTGATGTGCTTTGATCTCTAACCCATCTACTTTTTGCATTTTCATCATACCATTAACATGCTGATGTTCATGTACTTCAACTCGTCCTAAGCCCTCAAGGCTAACCTTAGTTAATGTCACTGCTGCATCACCATGATTAACAAGCGTTAAATAACCAACACTGGATTGACTGCCAGGTAAAAAAATCCTTACTTGGGCATTGCTAACTACAATATCACTTGCTGTATCATGTTGATGCTCTGCATGGGCAAATAGCACAGGAGAGTATAGGCCTACAGCTAAAAAAGCCGCTGTGAAGATAGTTAGTAATGGCTTAAGAGTCATTTCGATCCTTGTTATAATAATCACTTTAAGTGCTAAATTTAGCATATTTGCGAAAAAATAGTCAGCTAAATTAGCATTTAAGGTAACCTCTGTGTGGCAAGCTATGCGACCTTTTTATTATCCGCGACTAACCAACACAGAAAAACAATCAGCAGTAGCGGCCATGCGATCATCACAGAACCAAACAACAAAGCCAGCATCACGCCGACTCCTATTATTAGACCTGCGCCAATCAAACCAACACTAACCAGCGCAATAATGGCAATAACGACCACCACAGCGACTAATGCACCAAATAGTTCAATGCCAACCCAACTCAAGTCAGCAATCCACAAAGGGAGCTGCCATGAGTCAAACTGCATTATCTCAAATGGACTAGAAGCGATAAACAATGCTGCTAGTAGACACAGTGCAATAATTTTCATGGCGCTCTCCTAATAAACCTTGTTGTCTAAACAACAATGTGCAATTAAATAACCCGCACCAATAAACAGTGGGAACTGAATAAACAGTACAATAGTTGCTAATCGAGTTGCCCAAATCGGAAAATCAAACCGACGCGCTAAGCCACTACATACTCCCGATATTTTTTTATTTAATGGATCTTTACACCATTGAGTATTGTTATTAAATGTATTCATTTTTATAACTCCTAAGCCGACTGTTTTACTTTAGCTTTAAGTGCTGCAAGCTCTTTATCCAAGGCTTCGTCTTTTACAAGCGCATCAATTTGCGTTGCCGTGTCTGATTGATTAGCTGCAGCCATTTCGTATGCTTCCACTTGTGATTCAATTGACTCAACTCGGCGCTCAATCACATCAAAACGCGACAGTGCATGTGCCACTTTATCGCTATGTAACTGCTGATTAACTCGTACTCGTGCATTTAAAACACTATGCACCTGAGTTAAACTCTGCCGCTTTGCTTTGGCAGCACTAAGTTTGTCTTGTAAACGCTGTGCATCGTCAGCTAACTTGGCCAATGAATCGGTTAATTTAACAAGCTCAGGTTCAACAGCTGCCATATCAGCGGCTACACGCTGCTTTTCTTTTAATGCGGCTGTGGCTAAATCATCTCGACCTTTACTGACGGCTATTTCGGCTTTTTCTTGCCATTGTGCTATGGATGTTAACTTATCGCTTTGCTGGCGTTTCAATGCTTTTTCTTCACACAAAATCGCTGCAGCGGTAGTACGGCACTCATTCAGAGCTTGTTGCATCTCGATAATAAGTAAATTAAGTAGTTTTGCTGGATCCTCTGCCTTATCAAGCACAGCGACCAAGTTTGATTGAATTAGATCATTAACACGATTCATTAGGCCCATGATTTTCTCCTGTTGATTATGGGTGATTACACCAAGGAGATTCCAAGACTTATGCCATGTCGTTAGAAAAACAACTAAAACAATAAATAACAATAGGATAGAAAGATAACGTCAATTTAAAAGTGACGTTTAGCTGAATTAAAATACGTTAAATTAACTAAAAAAGTGATATTTTGACTAAATTTTAGGATCAAAAAAAGCCACTAAAAAGTGGCTTTCAAGATTAAAATTTCAGCTATTCAGGCACAAAACTTAATGCTTTATCCATCACTGATAAATCGGCTTGCTTACCATGGCCGTTTTCAGATAAATGACGTCTAAATCCTCGCGCCCCTGGTTGGCCTTGGAAAATACCCAACATATGGCGAGCTATATGCCAAAAATTAGCGCCTTGGCGCATTTCATCTTCAATATAACCATACATTGAACGCACCACGTCATGACGCGATAATGTACACGCAGTATCACCGTAAATTTTCTCGTCCACTTCACTTAATATAAATGGATTACTATACGCTTCACGACCGATCATAACGCCATCAAGATGCGCTAAATGAGCAAGACTATCAGCGATGGTATTAACCCCACCATTTAAGCTTAAATCAAGCTGTGGGTAATCTTTCTTCAGTTGATAAACACGCGGATAATCAAGTGGTGGAACTTCACGGTTTTCTTTCGGACTTAATCCCTTTAGCCATGCTTTACGGGCGTGAATAATAAAGTCATCACAGCCAACCTTGTGAATCGCTTCGATCAGCGCACATAAAAACTCATATGAATCCTGCTCATCAATACCAATGCGTGTTTTCACCGTAACAGGAATAGTAACCTCCGCCTTCATTGCTGCAATACAATCAGCAACAAGCTGCGGCTCGCCCATTAAACACGCACCAAAGCGGCCATTTTGCACTCGATCCGAAGGGCAACCAACATTTAGGTTTACTTCATCATAACCACGTTCAGCAGCCAGTTTTGCACACTTTGCCAAAGCTTCAGGATCAGAGCCACCTAATTGCAAAGCAACGGGGTTTTCATGTGTATTAAAGTGTAGATAATCACCACGCCCAAATAAAATTGCACCGGTTGTTACCATTTCGGTGTAAAGCACCGCATGCTTGGTCATTTTACGATGAAAAGTACGGCAATGGCGGTCTGTCCAATCGAGCATGGGGGCCACAGAAAAACGTCTATTCAAAGTAAAATCCTCAGATGATATATAAGTATAAGGGTTATTCCCTCATTGGAAGGCGCTATATTTTACACAAATCAAAGCCGAGCTTCAATCGTAAGCAAGTTGTTGTTTGTCGGTAGCAGAGATTGAGTTGTTTAACGCAGCAACAAAAATGTATGCTGCGCTTTAGATAATATACTTAAAACGATTTTGTTAGATTATCAAATTGCTGGCCTTGCACTGTAATAGTGGTTTTTTCTAAGCTTATATAATCATTTTTTTGCTTGGGGTTAACCAAACGTGCTGCGACTTCAAATTTAGCAACTTTAGCTTCGCTATTTAGCTCAAGTATTTTTAAAGATGAATGAGTATCATGCTTAGCTGACTGCACATAATATTCACCAGCCCAACTGGCATCAAACACTAAATTAGGCGCATTTTTAGCGGAAGATTCAATAAACACTCCCTCTTTAATTTCGTCTCGTAATAAAGTAACGGTGTAATGATCTCCTCCCGTATGACCGAAATATACGGTAACGGCATGATTGTCATTATGACTAAAATCATAGTCAGTAACTTGAATAACCTTCATTTCGCTTGGAGGCGGTTCAACGCAAGCCGTTAATCCTAAAGCGAGAAAACCGCATAAAATAATCTTTTTTAATAACATTTTTCATTCCTTAAATTTTATTACGTTATATTTAATCTAGATAATTCTAAGCAATAATTCAAAATTTTATATGATAATAGTTATTTAACAGCGCTACACAGCCTTTATATGAATACTTGTAAGCCAAAATAATGGGCTATCCCGTCGAGTATATTTGTCACGGCAACTGATGAAAGGATCAAACCCATGATCCGGCTAACGATACTCGCACCGCTGTCACCAATTAATTTGTGAACATGGGTTGCCAACAGTAACAGCACAAGTACCACAGTAAGAACAGCTAACATCATTGATGAAGTAATTAACTGCTCAACCCACGTGTATTCAGTATTACGAGTCATCAAAACAGCGCCAAGCATCGCGCCTGGACTGGCGATTGATGGGATAGCTAAAGGGAAAATGGCCGTTTCAGTGCTATCACGTACACTTTTAATTTCCATTTCTGGTTTACTTTCACCAAAAATCATCGACAAAGCGAACAGCAATAACACGATACCACCTGCGATTTGAAACGCTGACAAGGGGATATTGATAGCATTTAAAAGCAGCTCCCCAGCGACAACAAAAAACAATAATACCCCAGCAGACACCAGAACAGCTTTCAACGCGACTTTACGTTTGAATTTGTCACTATCTCCGCGTGTTAAGGCTATAAAAACAGGCACAGTACCGATTGGATCGATAACCGCAAAAAAGAAAATAAATACCGCTAATAATTCATTCATTGTTAGCCTTCCTAGAATAAAACTGTCTAATAAAAACGCTGCAACTACAATACAGTATGTTAGTATAACACGGTAGCGTAAGGATAAGAGAAGATGAAAATAGAATCACTCGTTAGTAAAGCCAAACAAGTGTGTGACAATCGCGGTGCGCGATTCACTCCAATTCGTGAAAAAGTATTTCGCCTATTAGCAAGTGCGCAAGGCGGAGTTGGCGCTTATGATTTATTAGAGCAACTAAAACTCACTGAATCAGGAGCAAAACCAGCCACAATTTACCGTGCCTTAGACTTTTTAGCTGAATTAGGTTTTATTCACAAAATTGAAAGTACTAACGCATTTATGTTGTGTCATCATTTTGATCATATCCACCCTGTACAACTGTTGATATGCGATAGTTGTGGTTTTGTCAAAGAGCTACACTCTAGCGTGATTTCGCATGAACTTAATAGTCTTGCTGCTGAGAGTGGTTTCGTCGTATCGGGGCAAACTATTGAAGCCCATGGTAGATGTGGAAATTGTAAAGAATAATTAAGTGCAGAGCTAAAATAACTCACTACACTTTAACGTATAACCGCAGTTAAACTGCTAAATTCGAGGGATAAACAATAATGAATGTAGAGTTCATCAATCCTTTTTTATCATCTTTATTAAATGTGCTCAGCACAATGGCGCAAACCGAACTAAAACCGGGTAAGCCGAAAATAAAAAAAGATGAAGTTGCCTGTGGCGACGTTTCGGGATTAATTGGCATGGTAGGACCGCAAACTAAAGGTTCATTTTCGATCACTTTTGATGAGAGCCTTGCCTTGACTATTATGGAAAGAATGCTAGGTGAACGCCCTGATTCGATCAATGAAGAAGTAACCGATATGGTTGGTGAAATTACCAATATGGTCACTGGTGGGGCAAAAAATCTACTTGGTGAAAAAGGCTATGACTTTAATATGGCTACACCAATCGTTGTGTCTGGTAAAGGCCATACCATAACTCATAAAAGTGAAGGGGCAAAAATATTAATCCCATTTACCTCTGATGCCGGTAATGCCAATATTGAAGTTAGTTTCGATAAAATATGAGCTGGTTGCAAAAACAACTACTTTTAAAGCCTCGCTCTCGAGGCTTTCATATTATTGATAGCGAAATACTCAGCCAACTCCCTGAGATTTCCGATTACCAAATTGGCTTATTACACCTTTTTATACAGCATACTTCAGCCAGCTTAACGATTAATGAAAATGCCGATCCGACAGTACGTATGGATATGGAAAGTCACTTCAATAAATTTGTTCCCGAGCGCCAACCTTATTATCGTCATGATTACGAAGGTGATGATGATATGCCTGCGCATATAAAAACGAGTACCTTAGGCTGCGAGCTAACGATTCCAATTAACCAAGGACGTTTACAGCTTGGTACATGGCAAGGGATCTATTTAGGCGAACATCGTGATCATGGCGGCGCAAGACGTATTATTGCAACGCTGCAAGGGCAAGTTTAAATAAAACTATTTAATTTAAATTGAAGTACCAAATAAATTGGATATGTGCTTTAAGCAATAACTGCTTGTCAATCAAATTTGGGTGGGTATTCATTTTTAAGAGATTGGAGCGGTACACGAGGCTCGAACTCGTGACCTCGACCTTGGCAAGGTCGCGCTCTACCAACTGAGCTAGTACCGCATTATAACTTTTAGGTTCTAG
>NZ_JACJEZ010000005.1:0-157438 GCF_014164365.1 Pseudoalteromonas sp. SG43-6 | reverse complement strand
CGACGGCGAGATTATTTGGAAGGACTAGCCTATTTCGTACAGGTAGTAGTGCAAATCGATTGGAAAAATATGGATGTGAGTGATGTAATTGAAACTTAATAATTATTTTTGGGGATCCCTTAGGTCAAAAAGGCTTTTGACAACAGCAAAGGCCGTGATGGTTCAAGGCGCATCCAGAAAGAGCTGGCAGAGAACGGTGATAGCCGTAATGTTAAAACCATTGCCGCTAGTATGAAGCGTCAGGATTTAACGCCGAAAGCGGCACGTAAGTTTAGGTGCACTACGGATAGCAAACATAAAATGCCAGTTGCTCCGAACCTGCTGGCTCAGGATTTTAACGCGGAGGCTCCGAATCAAAAGTGGGCGGGAGACATCACCTATGTTGCGACAAGTGAAGGCTGGCTGTATTTGGCGGTAATTATTGACCTTTATTCAAGGCAAGTAGTCGGCTGGTCTATGGATACCAGAATGACCGCAACACTGGTCTGCGATGCATTATCAATGGCCTTGTTCCGTCGTGGGTTCCCTGAGCAGGTGATCGTTCATAGTGACCGAGGTAGTCAGTACTGCTCAAAAGATTATCGAGACATCATAACCGCTTATAATCTAAAGCAAAGTATGAGTAGGAAAGGAAACTGCTGGGATAATGCTTGTGTTGAGAGCTTCTTCCATTCAATGAAGGTTGAAGCGATCCAATATGAGCCGATCATGACGCGAGACGAGATGCGTCAAACGCTCTTTGAATACATCGAGGTTGATTATAATCGGACAAGAAGGCACAGTGCTCTCGGGTATCTAAGTCCAGTTAACTTTGAAAATAAAAATGTCGCTTAATGAAGTGTCCAGTCTGGCTGGAGCAGATCAAAATGGTGTCGGACAGTTAACTAAAGTTACTGATTCTACAGGAATTACAGAGTATTTTTATACACCACATGGTGAGATAAAAGAAACAAAACACCTACCAACTGGCACAGACTTTGTACAGATCGTTAAATATAACTATAACAATGTTGGTGATTTATCGCAGCAAACATACCCAAGTGGAATGATTGTAAATTATAGTTATAACTCTATAGGGAATATAATTAGCGTTACTGCTCAAAAAAATAACACAAGCAATATTATTGCAACTAATCTTGATTACTTACCTTATGGCCCTTTAAGTCATTTAGAGTACGGAAATAGCCTAACCCTAGAACAAGGCTATGATAATGCTTATCGGCTGACTAATAAAAAGGTGACTGATACATTTGATAAAAAATATATTTATAACTACCTTAATATTCAGTCAATTGATGACTTATTGCATTCGAGTTTATCGCAAAGTTATGAATATGATTTGATTGATAGGTTAACAAACGCACAAGGCCGCTACGGTGACTTAAGCTACACTTACGACAGTATTAGCAATCGCACAAACAAAGTAGTTAATTCGGTATAAATACCATACACCTACAGCGATGGCGTATTAAACAGCGTGAATGGCGTAAATAGATCATATGATGCTATAGGAAATACGCTTAATGATGGCACAAGAACCTATCAGCACAATCAAGCTGGGCGTTTAATAAAAACTAAATCCGGTACAGTTGAATATGACTACCAATATAATTTTCTTGGTCAACGAACTAACAAACAATGGCAAACAGCTAACTCAAATCAAAACGACCACTGCAAAGTAGTTGAAGTCATTAAAAATGTGAAGGTTCGGTCTGAGCCTGATAAAAACAGTACAAAAGTTGGCTATATAAAAGTCGGGCAAAAGTATGTTGAAACCGGCCTGCAAGGAAATTGGCGACGTATTTGGTATCAAAATGAGCAACGTTGGGTATACGGAAGAGGATATTTAGAGGGATCTATAGAGCAATGTTTTGAAATTGCAAATACTAGAACAGGCAATGTTAATGTCAGAGCAAGTAATACCAGTAGCTCTGAGAAAAGAGGTACAGCACCAGAGGGTTCTATGTGGGTTTTAGATAACTCTCAAGGTGATTGGCTTAGCTTTTGGTATGGTGCAGAGCTCAGTTTTGTTCATAGTAATTATGCTGTTATAGATGAAAAAAACAGTAGTAATCAACGTTATTATCAATATGATTCATCAGGTATGTTAATTGCGGAATTGGATGGCAGTGGTAAACCGTTAATTGAATATATCTATTTAAATGGTAAGCGTATCGCATTTGTAACAGCGGATGAAATTTATTACATCCATACTAACCATTTAGATGCGCCTGTTGCAATAACTAACAGTAATGGCGAACCTGTTTGGACTGGTTACTATACACCTTTTGGTAAGTTAGTTGAAACTAAAAATGAGCTCTCAGAAGAAATGGCATTACACTTCCCTGGTCAATATGCCGATGCTGAAGCCGGTTTATATTACAACTACTTTAGGGATTACGATCCCGAATTGGGGAGATACATTCAGTCTGACCCGATTGGTTTAGCGGGTGGCATTAATACTTACGAGTATGTTAGTGGTAATCCGGTGAGCTTTATAGATCCATTCGGTTTAGCAAAAATATGTACAAGACCGTTAAATGGATTTAAAGGCTTTAGAACTAGTGGCGTATCAAACACTAATATAGGAATTTTTCATGAGCAGATTTTGTATAAGGATGGAACCAATAGTGGCTTTTCTGGTGATGGGTTGTTCGCTGATGGGTTCGCTTATACAGACTCTGAGACAAGTGCATATTCTTGCAAAAGCAAAGAATATGATGATGCTTTAATGAAAAAAGCAGAAGCTCGCGCTCAAATTTCATTTGACATGAAAAACTATAATGTTGTAGCTAATAACTGTCAGGATTACGTTGATGAAGTAATAAAACAATATTACAACGTGCTCGCTGATAAACAGAGAATGCAACGGTGAAAATAAAATATATTACACCAATATTGATTTTGTTGTTAATAATGGTACATCCTTTAAATATATATGCCAAATGGCATTTAAAAACATTTTCTGGTGGTTTTGTTTATACACTATTAAACTTAACTTATGTTCCGTATGACTATTATCGGCAAATAGGGGAAGTTTGGGTTGATACAGATGAAAGTAGAACCGAGTATTTAAATCTAAAGCATCGCTATAAAGGAAATTATGGAGTTTATATCGCTAGTGAAGCCGTTCGAAATAAAAATCATACTTTTTCGGCAACAATGAATTGTTTAGATAAAGCAATTGAGCTGGAATCTAGTTTTAGTAATCTTACTGATTTAAATAGAGAAAAAGCTACTTCACTATTAATTGGAATGTATAGCGTAGGTGATGAATTTTCTAGTGAAATTAAATGCTCAATATCAATTAGCGAGAAAACACAGGGCCAGTTTTTTGTCTTTGTTAAGAAGTTGATACATTACTAATAAAAGAAAAGTTGTTTGAATCTAAAGCCTCACTAGCCGACGCTGTTAGGCAAATTAACAATAGAAAGATTAAACTTCTCAGGATTGAGCCACATTAGTTTCAACTCAGCTCTTTAATCGCATTACTTATGCCATCTAAACTCAGTGGGTACATGCGGTTGTTCATTAGCTGCTTTATAAAATCAATTGATTGATAGTAACGCCAGTGTTCAACCGGTTGTGGGTTGAGCCAGGCGACTTTATCAAAGTGATTAGTGATACGGGCAAGCCAAACACTGCCGGGCTCTTCGTTGTAGTGTTCCACTGAGCCGCCGGGGTAGGCAATTTCATACGGGCCCATAGTGGCGTCGCCAACAAAGATCACTTTATAGTCACTAGTGAATTTGTTGATCAGCGTCATAGTGTCGATGACGTTGGAATGGCGGCGCTGATTATCTTGCCATACGTGTTCGTATAAACAGTTATGGAAGTAGTAAAATTCTAAGTGTTTAAACTCGCTATGCGCGGCGCTAAATAATTCTTCACAGGTGTGAATATAGTCATCCATTGAGCCGCCAATATCAAACAGCATCAATACTTTTACCGCGTTGTGGCGCTCTGGTGCCATTTTTACATCCAGCATGCCGCCTTGTTTGGCGGTAGCACGAATGGTCTCGTTTAAATCGAGGGTGTCACTGGCGCCAGTGCGAGCAAACTTGCGCAGTTTTTTAAGGGCGAGCTTAATAGTGCGTGAGCCAATTTCACGATCGGAATCTAGGTTACGGTATTCGCGTTTATCCCATACTTTTACTGCTTGGCGATTGCGGTTGCCGTCTTGACCAATGCGCACGCCCTCAGGGTTATAGCCATACGCGCCAAATGGCGATGTACCACCCGTGCCCACCCATTTATTGCCACCAGCGTGGCGTTTTTGTTGTTCTTCTAGGCGCTCTTTGAGGGTTTTCATTAGCTCATCAAGGCCGCCCATGGCTTTAAGTTGGGCTTTTTCTTCATCGGTTAGGTGTTTTTCAAACTCTTTGCGCAGCCAATCTTCAGGTAAGTTGTGCTGCTGTTTTAAGCTCTCGAGTAAGTCGATATCGGCAATGCCGCTAAAGTAATCAGCAAACGCTTTATCAAACCTGTCAAAGTGGGTTTCGTCTTTAACCATTATGGTAAGGGCTAAATAATAAAATCCGTCAACATCGGCAAATACCGCGCCTTTTTTTAGCGCGTTGATCAAATCAAGCAGCTCGCGCAAACTAACAGGTAAACGGTATTCACGCAGTTTGAAGAAAAACGCAACCAACATCTTAACGGCGACTCATAAAGGCAAGTTTTTCAATTAAGCTGATATCTTGTTCATTTTTAAGTAGTGCGCCAAACATTGGCATTAAACCGCCTTTTTGAGTTTTGTCATGCAGAGTTTTTGCATCGATGTCTTCAGCCATAAGCAGTTTTAACCAATCAAGTAACTCGCTGGTGGAAGGCTTTTTCTTAATGCCGTTGACTTCACGTAGATTAAAAAATACTTCTAGCGCTTGGCGAACTAAATCTTGTTTTACGTGTGGGTGGTGAACATCGATAATTTGCTGCATTTCGTCACTAGATGGAAAATCAATGTAATGGAAAAAACAACGGCGTAAAAAGGCATCGGGCAGTTCTTTTTCGTTGTTTGAGGTGATGATCACAATAGGGCGTTGTTTTGCGATTACACGCTCACCGGTTTCATAAACATGAAATTCCATTTTATCGAGTTCTAATAGTAAGTCGTTCGGGAATTCGATGTCGGCTTTGTCTATTTCATCAATTAATAATACCGGACATTTGTTATGTTCTTCACCATAGGTAAATGCCTGCCACAACTTGCCTTTAATAATATAGTTGCCAATGTCGTTTACCCGGGCATCACCTAATTGGCTGTCGCGTAGGCGTGATACCGCATCGTATTCATATAAGCCTTGCTGCGCTTTAGTGGTCGATTTGATATGCCATTGGATAAGTGTGGTGTCTAAGCTTTTAGCCAACTCCTCAGCCAGCATGGTTTTACCTGTGCCGGGCTCGCCTTTGATCAAAAGTGGCTTTTCCAGCAAAATAGCCGCATTAACCGCTTGTTTTAACGCTGAACTTGCGATGTAGTTATCAGTAGAATTAAATTGCACGTAAATACCTATCTGGTCTGAGCAGTAAACAATATGCCTATCATGCCATAGTTAATCGGCTTCACCAAGGTAGCTAAAGCGTGGAATAATTTGGCCGTCTTTTTCAATCGTTTCGCTAAACATACTAAGCGGTCTTGCCCAAATGCCAAACTCACCATACAAGGCTTGGTAAATAACTAATTGTTCGTCTGTTTCACTGTGAGTGGCGACGTACAGAACTTTGTACTTTGGGCCTTTGTAGTGTTGGTATATGCCTGATTTGAGGGTATGTGGTTTTATTGCTGTAGTCATGTTTTGATCTCTTGTATAATTTGTCTTTGCACTTTTAATGCTAACTAATTTGCCAATACTATGAACTATATTTCGTTAGATGATTACAAAAAAGCGTGGGTTTTTCGTCATAAAGATGCGCCAGTAACAGAACAAGACCTTGCCTTAATTAAACCTATGAGCCATGAGCGTGCCGCTGTTTTATGGAGCACCATGGTGAGCCGTGAACATGACCATCCTGATTTTTTTGAAAAAACAGACTGGTGTGGTAACGAAGACAATTTCTCGCAAATTATTCACTGGGAAGCAGCATGGGAAGCCGGCGCTGAGCAACTGCCAGCTGAGATCCTTGCGCACTTAGGTTGGCAGGCTAATACTACAGTGTATTTTTGTATCGCCCGCGATAATATTATCGAAACCAGCTTTGATGTGTTTAAACGCAATTGGCAAAATTTTATGTTTTTAGCTGATGGTAGTCTGTTATTAGGTAAGAAACGTGATGAAGTAGTGCAGTTTTTAGAAACTGGCGATGCTAAATTAGGTATAAAGTCACAAGTTAAGTAACCTGAGCTTTGCTTTTGTAAAGAGCAGAGCTTAAAAAGCAGTCAATACTGTGCTATAAAACAAGCAACTAGATGTTTTAGAGTATGATCGTTGGCTGCAAGCGACCCCTTTCAACAAGTCGATATTTGGCAATCAGATACACAACGTGTGCTATATGCACAGTTGTGCAATGCTTTTTATGCGCGGGAAATAGGTCAATTAGTTGTTGAAGTTAATGAACAGCGTTTACGCAAGCGATTAAAAAGTCTTCCTTATTATATAGAACGCGCAGCAACGGCCGTGGTAAATGGTCAAGTTCCTTTTCAGTTAGATCCGCACAATGGCTGTTGGCTTGATAAGCAAAAAGCTCAGCCTCCCAACGCAAAAAATAATGATGATTTTTATCAAACACATAAAAATGTAGGTTTAATTGTTCCGCTTTTACTCAATAGCGCAAATCAAACCCGTGTTGCAATAGACAGCATCGACCAAGTAAGCGACAATAAACTTCATTGTAATGAGCATGGTTGGTTTGACTGCCAAGGTCAGCCGCTTGAAGGGCAGTCGGTGGTGTTATTAAAGCCCACAAAGGCAACAATGGCCGCTGCTTGTTGTGGCCATCAGTGGTCTTTTGATAAACGCACTACACCGCGAACGTTATCACTGAGAGAAATGCTGCTAGCAGGCAATATCAATTGGCGTAATTTAAAACGTCCCCATGTTCGAGTTAAAAAAATATAATACCAGTAGCCTTAATCGCATTATAAATTTGTACTGGTAGAGTAAAATCAAGGAGTGTTTAATGCGACTGTTTCAATTCACGCTGCTGTGCTTAGCGTTATTTGTACAATATCGATTATGGTTTGGCCACAACGGTGTACAAGATTATAGTCGTTTAAAAGCTGCTGTTACTTCACATCACGATACTAATGCTCAATTGATCAAACGTAATAAAGTGCTTAAAGCCGATATTGAAGATTTAAAGCTTGGTCAAGAAGGTGTGGAAGAGCGCGCTCGAAATGAATTAGGGATGATCAAACCCGGCGAAACATTTATTCGTGTTTTACCTGGGCAGCAACAAAATGACAACTAATTATACCCTTGCAGCCATAGTCCCAGCCGCTGGCGTGGGAAGCCGAATGCAACATAGCGCACCGAAGCAATACATTCGCTTGGCTGGTAAAACAATTCTTGAACATACACTTGCTAAACTAGCGCAACTCAAACAGTTAACGACTATTGTAGTAGCCGTCAGCGATGATGATCCTTATTTTGCTGCGCTGGAGTTTATTGATCAGCGCATTGTCCGTGCAAGTGGCGGCAAAGAGCGAGCAGACTCGGTACTTAATGGCTTATTAGCGCTTGCAGATAACCCGCCTGATTGGGTGTTAGTGCATGATGCGGCAAGGCCACTGGTTACGCTGGCTGATATTGAGTGCTTACTTAGTGAATGTATTAACGCTGATGAGGGCGGTATATTAGCAAGCAAAGTGAAAGATACCATTAAGCGCGGTGCAACTCATAGCCAACAAACAGTGCCACGGGATGACTTATGGCAGGCGTTGACCCCGCAATTATTTAAGTACCACGATTTAACGCAGGCATTGCAAACTGCGCTTGCTCAGCAGGTTACGATCACCGACGAAGCATCGGCAATAGAATGGGCGAATAAGCCCGTAAAGCTAGTGGCTGGGCGTAGCGATAATATTAAAATAACCACTCCAGAAGATTTAGATTTAGCCAACTTTTTACTCCAAAAACAACACAGTGAGAATGCATCATGATTCGTATAGGCCATGGCTTCGATGTCCATAAATTTGGTGGCGAAGGCCCGTTAACTATTTGTGGTGAAAAGATTGCTTACCCACAAGGCTTTTTAGCGCACTCTGATGGTGATGTTGCGATCCATGCACTATGCGATGCTATTTTAGGCTCATTAGCAATGGGCGATATTGGCAAGCACTTTCCTGATACCGCCATTGAATATGAGAATATAGATAGCCGTATTTTATTACGCCATGTTGTTGATTTAGCTAAGCAGCAAGGCTATGTACTGGGTAATGCGGATGTAACGATAGTAGCGCAAGCGCCAAAAATGCTGCCGCATATTCAAGCCATGCGTAAGAATTTAGCCGCTGATTTAAATGCTGAACTGGACCAGGTAAATGTCAAAGCAACAACCACTGAAAAGCTCGGTTTTGAAGGGCGAAAAGAAGGTATTTCAAGTCATGCAGTGGTTATCATGAGCAAGCAATCACTATGAGCGAGTTAAATTATTTATACGGTGCACCACTATCTAAAGCTGATTTTAAAACCTGCGCTGAAGATTTTATGGTGGACGAAGACTTAGGCATCGAATTTACCGGCAGTGGTGAACACGTCTGTTTACAGGTCGTTAAAAAAGGCGAAAATACCCAATACGTTGCTAAATTACTTGCCCAAAAAGCGGGGATTTCGCCACGTGATGTCAGCTTCGCTGGTATGAAAGATCGCCACGGAGTATGTAGTCAGTGGTTTAGTGTGCCAGTACCCATTAAAAAAGACATTGATTTTACTGAGCTAAACAGTGAATCACTGTTTATCATTGCTCAGCAACGGCATAATCGTAAGCTGCGGACTGGCTGCCACAAAGGTAATAAATTCAGCATTATTCTGCGTAATGTAACTCATCCGTTAGACATTCTTTGTCGTATCAACGCGGTACGCGCCGGGGTGCCTAACTATTTTGGCGAACAACGCTTTGGTCACGATGGTCATAATTTAGTGATGGCTAAAAAGATGTTTGCCGGTGAGCGCATTCGTGACAAAAAACTACGTGGTTTAATTATCTCTGCTGCACGTTCTTATGTGTTTAATCAAATAGTGAATTTGCGTGTTGCTGAGCACGGCTTAGCTAAAACCATGCACCGTGAAGTGTTTATGCTCAGTGGTAGCAATGCATTTTTTGAAGATGCCATTAGCGATGAAAATATCGCTCGTCTTGCCTCTGGCGATATTATGATGTCTGCGCCATTGGTCGGCACTAGCGAAAAAGGTCTCACCGAACAAGAAAAAATATGGCTAGAGCCGTATCAAGATTGGTGTGAAGGGCTTGGTAAGTTAGGGCTGAAAAATGAGCGCAGAATGTTGCGTTTGATCCCACAAGATTTAACCGTTGAAACGATTGATGAAACTACCATTAAATTGAGCTTTGGTTTACCCAAAGGCACCTTTGCCACGGCATTGTTACGTGAGCTGGTGGATTACACAGATGCAAGCCCACGAGTACATAAAGAACAGGACGCTGAAAATGAAAATTCTTCTAAGTAACGATGATGGTGTTAATGCAAAAGGTATTGCAGTGTTGTATCAGGCATTGACGCAAATTGCAGACGTAACGTTAGTTGCACCTGATCGCAATTGCAGTGGCGCAAGTAACTCACTGACGCTACTTAATCCACTGCGTGCTACCACGCTAGATAACGGGTTTATTTCGGTCAATGGTACGCCCACTGATTGTGTACATTTGGGCGTGAATGAATTACTTAATGAAAAGCCCGATTTAGTTGTGGCTGGCATTAATCATGGCGCGAATTTAGGTGACGATACTTTGTACTCAGGGACTGTTGCAGCAGCAACCGAAGGACGTCATTTAGGCTTGCCCGCAGTGGCGGTGTCTTTGTGCTCAAAAGAAGGCAATCATTTTGAAACGGCAGCAGCGGTGACTGTCAGCATAATTAAAGAGCTGGCGTCACATCCATTGCCAAAAGATCAAATCATCAACATTAATGTGCCAGATATTCCGTTATCTGAGCTAAAAGGCGTGCAAGTAACGCGTTTAGGTGCGCGTCATAAAGCAGAAACCATGACTAAACAACAAGATCCATGGGGACGAGACATTTATTGGTATGGGGTTTTAGGTGCCGAAAGTGATGCCGGAGAAGGTACAGACTTTTATGCTATCAATAATGGCTATGCATCGGTTACGCCACTAAGTGTTGATATGACTGCGAAAGATAGTTTGGCTGCGGTTGGTGAGTGGCTTAAAACAATGGAGATCAACGGTGCTGGCTAATTATACTCGAAGTGCCCGTGCGCTCGCTGACCTATTACAGCGTGAAGGTGTTGAAGATAAATTGGTACTCAGCGCTATTGCTGATATTCCACGTCATGTATTTGTTGATGATGTACTTAAGCATAAAGCGTATCAAAATACGGCGTTGCCAATAGGTCAAGGACAAACAATTTCACAGCCATATATTGTTGCCCGTATGACCGAGTTACTGCGTTTGGCTGGCGTGCGCGATAAAGTACTTGAGATAGGCACGGGTTCAGGCTATCAAACAGCGGTGCTGGCGAAAACCTTTTCAAAAGTATTTTCGGTAGAACGAATTAAAGCGTTACAATGGCAGGCTAAGCGCCGTTTACATAACCTAGACTTATACAACGTTTCCATGAAACATGGCGATGGTTGGCAAGGCTGGCAGTCACAAGCGCCGTTTGATGGCATCATTGTAACCGCCGCTGCATCGCAAGTCCCGCAGGCATTACTTGATCAACTCAGTGATGGTGGGGTGATGATTGCGCCAATCGGTAATGAAGATCAACAACTGGTTATGGTTGTGCGCGAAGGCGAAAAATTTACTCAACATGTTATTGCGCCAGTTAGATTTGTACCTTTAGTCCCTGGCGACATTGAATAGGAAGTCACTTTGAAATTGTTTACTAAGTTATACGATATGGCATTAGTGTGGGCAAAACATCGCCACGCAGAGCGTTATTTAGCTGGGATGAGTTTTGCTGAATCGGTTATTTTTCCTATTCCACCCGATGTAATGCTCGCGCCGATGTCGCTTGCACAACCGAGCAAAGCATGGCGCTATGCTACTTTTGCTACAGTTGCTTCGGTGCTTGGCGGTATTTTAGGTTATTTGCTCGGATTTTGGTTGTTTGAACCTGTAGTAGAGCCATTAATAGCGCAAATGGGTTGGCAAGAAAAGTTTAATACCGCTTTAAGCTGGTTTAAAGATTATGGCGTATGGGTGGTGTTTTTAGCCGGTTTTTCGCCAATACCCTATAAAGTATTTACTATTGGTGCTGGGCTTTTGCACATGGCGTTTTTACCTTTTTTATTAGCTTCTGCTGTCGGGCGTGGTGCGCGATTCTTTTTAGTTTCAGCGCTAATGAAGTGGGGCGGAGTAAAAATGGAGCAAAAATTACGTCAATATATTGAGGTACTTGGCTGGGGGGTAGTGATTTTAGTGGTGGTTGCATACTTTTTATTACGTTAAGCATCTAAATAACTACTTTTAGCACAAGGAGCAAAACACCATGAATAAACAGTACGTCTTCTATGTTACTTTATTTACAAGTGTTTTGCTCAGTGCCTGCTCATCTCGACATGCCCCCGCTCCGGTCAGTAGTTTAAATACCAGTGTTAAACCTTATACTAGTAAAGTAAATATTAATGGTGACCGCTACACGGTTAAAAAAGGTGATACGTTATACTCGATAGCCTTTAGCGCCCAGCAAGATTTCCGCACGTTGGCAAAAAATAATGGCATACCAGCCCCTTACATAATCCAACCGGGGCAAACAATTTCTTTTAAAAATGTACCTGAAAAAATAAAAAAGCATAAAAAATATACGAAACCGAGTAAAAAGTCTACAAGTGACATACAAAAAAATAACAAAAAATTAAAGAAAGAGCTTGATCAGCCAAAACAACGAGAGTATGTTCAAAAACAAGCCAATAGGAAAATTAGTAAAAATAACAGTTTGTCCTCGACCCAAGTTAAGTGGTCGTGGCCAGCTAAAGGAACAGTAACTCAGCGTTTTTCAACCAAGGAAAGCGGTTATAAAGGGTTACAAATTACTAATAAAAAAGGTGTCGCTGTTTTTGCCGCAGCACAAGGGACTGTAGTTTATGCGGGTAATGCACTTAGAGGATACGGTAATTTAATTATTTTGAAACATAATGATGATTATCTTAGTGCCTATGCACATAACTCTAAGTTGCTAGTTAAAGAAAAACAGGATGTGAAAGCTGGGCAAAAAATAGCCGAGATTGGCAGTTCAGACTCTGAAGTGACGGCATTGCGTTTTGAAATCCGTTACCGAGGACAAGCTGTTAATCCTGAGAAGTATTTGCCTTAGCTATCGGTCGGGTATTGATCATAGTGATATAAGATCACTTGTTTGCTTGAGGGTACGCTCATGGGTAACACAGCAAAAATAGAAAAAACGAAAGATGCGATTGATGATAAATTTGATGATATAGCTGTCGCTGATACAGACTCTGAATTATTAGATGACGTCGATAAAGATGATGATAAAGAAGATGAAATATTTGCCAAAGAGGAAATCACTAAGAATTTAGATGCGACTCAGCTGTATTTAGGTGAAATTGGTTTTTCGCCATTATTAAGTGCTGAAGAAGAAGTCTTTTTTGCTCGCAAAGCATTAAAAGGCTGTAGCGCTTCTCGTAAACGAATGATTGAAAGTAATTTACGTTTAGTTGTTAAAATCGCCCGCCGTTATAATAATCGTGGCCTTGCGTTACTTGATTTAATTGAAGAAGGTAATCTTGGTTTGATCCGCGCCGTTGAAAAATTTGATCCTGAACGTGGTTTTAGATTTTCGACCTATGCGACTTGGTGGATCCGTCAAACAATTGAACGCGCCATCATGAATCAAACCCGCACAATTCGCTTACCAATCCATGTAGTGAAAGAACTTAACGTTTATTTACGCACCGCACGTGAACTAACGCAAAAGCTGGACCATGAGCCCACTGCCGAAGAAATTGCAGCGTGTTTAGACCGACCAGTTGAAGACGTAACTAAAATGCTGCGTTTAAACGAGAAAATCACCTCTGTAGATACACCTATTGGTGGTGAAAACGATAAAGCATTGTTAGATATTATTGCCGATGAAAAAGGCTTTGGCCCGGAAGGCGAAGTACAAAATAATGATATCAATAAGCACATTGTAGACTGGTTAGGTGAGCTTAATCCTAAGCAACGTGAAGTGCTTGCACGTCGTTTTGGTTTGTTAGGTTATGAGCCATCAACGCTTGAAGATGTGGGTCGTGAAATCGGTTTAACGCGTGAACGAGTAAGACAAATTCAAGTAGAAGCACTGCGCCGCTTAAAAGATATTTTGCAGCATGAAGGATTAAGTACTGATAGCTTGTTTGATCAGTTTTCATAATATTGATACAGCAATAGACGCAGCAACACAAACACACACAGAAAATAATTATTAAAAGCTGAGGAGCTAACTCTTCAGCTTTTTTTGTGCTTAAAGCATGCTACAGCAGCGATTTTAGCTTATATAGTAAATCTTGAGCTTGGCGTGGGCTTAAGTTATCTAGGTCAACCTCAGCGAGTTGTGCTTCTACCTGTGATGGTTCAGCTGCAAACAATGATGGCTGTACTGCATTGATATCAGCAGTGACTGGCTGATGATTCTCCAGCATTTTAAGCTTTTGTTTTGCCTGCTTTATAACTGCTTTTGGCACCCCAGCTAAGGCCGCTACTTGCAAGCCAAAACTTTTACTTGCGGCACCATCAAGTACGGTATGCATAAAGGCGATTGTGTCGTTGTGCTCTATCGCATCTAAGTGAACATTCACCAGCCCCGCTTGTTGCTCGGCTAGTTCGGTAAGTTCAAAATAATGGGTTGCGAATAAAGTTTTAGCGGATATTTTTGATGCTAAATGATCCGCTGTTGCATAAGCTAATGATAGACCATCGTAGGTACTCGTCCCTCGGCCAATTTCATCCATTAATACCAGTGACTGCGCGGTAGCATTGTTTAAAATAGTGGCTGTTTCGGTCATTTCGACCATGAAGGTTGAGCGACCTGATGCTAAGTCATCACTGGCGCCAATACGTGTAAATATACGGTCGATATTACCAATCTTAGCGCTGTCTGCTGGTACAAAGCTACCAATGTGTGCCATTAACACAATCAGTGCAGTTTGGCGCATATAGGTTGATTTACCGCCCATATTTGGCCCCGTAATGATCAGCATTTTACGCTGAGCATTAAGCTCTACAGGATTGGCAATGAAAGGGTCTTTCATTACTTGTTCAACAACTGGGTGGCGACCTTGCTTAATACTAATGTCATCGTTATCGCACAGTAGCGGTTTTGCATAGTTCAATGCAATTGCACGCTCGGCAAGGTTATTTAGCACATCTAAATCTGCCAGTGCTGCCGCCATTATTTGTAGCTGTTCAATGTGCGGGGCAATAAATTCAAACAGTTGTTCGTAAAGTTGCTTTTCAAGCGCCAGAGCTTTTGATTGGCTACCTAACACTTTATCTTCATGCTCTTTAAGCTCTGGAATTATATAACGTTCGTTATTTTTAAGCGTTTGGCGACGAATATAATCAGCGGGCACTAAATGTGCGTTGGCACGACTTACTTCAATAAAAAAGCCATGCACACGGTTATAACCGATTTTAAGGGTGCTAATACCGGTGCGTTCACGCTCGCGCTGTTCGAGTTGTTCAAGAATGTCGGTAGCACCTTGGCTGAGTGAACGCCATTCATCGAGTTCACGGTTGTAACCCGGTGCAATTACGCCACCATCACGAATAAGTACCGGTGGGTTTTCAATCACTGCTTGCTCAAGTAATTGCTGTAAATCAGGTAATTCAGGAGATTGCGCGATGATCTGACTAATGCGAGGATCGCTGGCATCGGTTAATAGCTCGTGCAGTGGAGCTAGGGCTTGTAGTGCGCTACGCAGACGGGTTAAATCGCGCGGACGAGCGGTCCACAATGCTAAACGAGCAATAACACGCTCAATATCACCTATTTGTTTTAACGACTCATGTAGCTCACCACACAGCTGTACACCGATAATGGCACTAATCGCATTAAGGCGAGCGTTAAGCTCAGGTTTAGAACGTATTGGTGTATGAATACGACGCTTTAATAGCCGTGAGCCCATCGCTGTTGCTGTTTTATCAAGTACTTGTGCTAAGGTGTTTTCAAAGCCACCAGAGAGGTTAACGGTCAACTCTAAATTTTTACGGGTGGCAGCATCTAAGATTACTGCATGTTCGTTATGTTCTAATGTGATGGCGCGAATATGGGGTAGAGCAATACGTTGCGTGTCTTTCACATATTGCATAAGGCAACCGGCGGCAACTAATGCAGCAGTTGCTTTATTAACCCCAAAACCGACTAAATCTTTGGTGCCAAACTGCTCGCATAACAAATGTTGTGCAGTGTCTAAGTCAAACTCCCATTCAGGACGACGGCGAATACCTTTGATATGCTCAATCAAATGAAAGTTGGCAAAGTCTTCGCTATAGAGTAACTCTGCTGGTGCTAAGCGTTGTAAAGTTGAACTAAATGCTTCTTCAGTATTTACTTCAACAATATTAAAACGGCCTGAGTTAATATCTAAGTAAGCAATGCCATACACGCCTTTTTTACTTTGCCAAACGCTGGTCAGTAAATTATCTTGGCGCTCTTGTAATAGTGCTTCATCAGAAATGGTGCCAGGGGTAACAATGCGTACAACTTTGCGCTCAACAGGTCCTTTGCTGGTTGCAGGGTCGCCTATTTGCTCACAAATAGCGACGGATTCACCCATTTGTACCAAACGAGCTAAATAGTTCTCTACCGCATGATAAGGGACGCCTGCCATAGGAATAGGATCGCCGCCGGCTTTACCACGGTGAGTTTGTGAAATATCAAGCAGTTGTGCTGCACGTTTTGCATCATCAAAAAATAGCTCGTAAAAATCGCCCATGCGATAAAACAGTAAAATATCACGATGCTCAGATTTTATTTTTAGATACTGCTGCATCATCGGAGTTTGTTGACTTATATTGTGCGGTGCATAAAGATCGAACGACATGTATTTACCCAAAGGCTGAATATGGAATTACATCAAGAGATTAAAACACTTGCTGCGCAGTTAGGCGCTATTTTAACGGATAAACGCTTATGGATCACTAGTGCTGAATCATGTACTGGTGGTGGAGTGAGTTATGCGTTAACAGATACCCCTGGCAGCTCGGCTTATATTGACCGTGCATTTGTAACATACAGTAATCAAGCTAAGCAGGATTTACTAGGGGTTACAGAGCAAACCTTAACTTTATACGGCGCAGTGAGTGAGCAAACTGTTTTGCAAATGGCCGCGGGTGCGTGTAAGGCCGCAGGGGCAGATATTTCGGTTGCAGTATCGGGTATTGCAGGTCCAGGTGGTGGCAGTACGGAAAAACCAGTAGGTTTAGTATGGTTTTGTATTCAAATTGGCGAGAAACAGTATCCGAGCCAACAGATATTCGCAGGCGATAGAGCGCAAGTTAGGTTGCAAGCTATTGTTTACTCATTAAAAACCATTATAGAAAAGATAAATTAATAAAATTAGCTTGATACTGTGATTTCATACAGTATACTTGTCTGCATTAGCCGGATTTGGAGAGTAAAATGAACGATAACAAACAAAAAGCGTTGGACGCTGCTTTATCTCAAATTGAACGTCAATTTGGTAAAGGCTCAATAATGAAATTGGGTGACAATAAAGCGTTAGATATTGATGCTATATCAACAGGCTCTCTGGGCATTGATATCGCATTAGGCATAGGTGGTTTACCTATGGGGCGTATTGTTGAGATATATGGCCCTGAATCATCAGGTAAAACAACGCTAACATTACAAGTTATTGCTGAAGCACAAAAAGAAGGTAAAACCTGTGCTTTCGTTGATGCTGAGCATGCACTTGATCCAATTTATGCCCAAAAATTGGGTGTAAATATTGATGAGTTATTAGTTTCACAACCTGATACAGGTGAACAAGCACTTGAAATTTGTGACATGTTAGTACGCTCAAGCGCTGTTGATGTGGTTGTTGTCGATTCGGTTGCGGCATTAACACCGAAAGCTGAAATTGAAGGCGACATGGGTGATTCACACATGGGCCTACAAGCACGTTTAATGTCACAAGCATTACGTAAGCTAACTGGTAATATCAAACGTTCAAACACTTTATGTATTTTCATTAACCAAATCCGTATGAAAATTGGTGTTATGTTTGGTAACCCAGAAACCACTACTGGTGGTAACGCACTTAAATTCTACGCGTCAGTACGTTTAGATATTCGTCGTATCGGTTCTGTTAAAGAGGGCGACGAAGTGGTGGGTAACGAAACCCGCGTTAAAGTGGTGAAAAACAAAGTTGCTCCTCCGTTTAAGCAAGCTGAATTTATCATCATGTATGGTGAAGGCATCTCTAAGCATGGCGAGCTAATTGACTTAGGTGTTAAGCATAAGCTAGTTGAAAAAGCAGGTGCTTGGTATAGCTACAATGGTAGTAAAGTTGGTCAAGGTAAATCAAACTCAATTAAGTTCTTGAAAGAGAACCCTGAGATCTCTAATGAGATTGAAGGTAAGTTACGTGATATGTTGCTATTAAAAGCAACAATTAAGCCTGACGATGTTGAAGATACAGTGTTAGCAGATGATGCTGAGCTTTAAAAGTATTTAATAAGCGCGATTTGACCCGCACTTAACATTAAAAAAGCCGCTAAATAATATTTAGCGGCTTTTTTGTATTTGTAACAGCCAATACCTTAAGCCAATTGGGTGTAGATAATTTAACTTTGATAAGGTATATCACAGGCATAAAAAAGCGGCCAAAGCCGCTTAAGGAAGTAATATAATTTTAGTTTTAGCTTAGAACGCGTATTTAACTGAGAACTGCAGGCGATCTAAATCACCATCAACGCCACTTTCTGTTTCACGTTCTGCATGCTTTAACTCAGCACCAAACGTTAAACGTTTAACTGGTGAGTATAAAATATTAGCGCTATAGCTTTGGCTAGATTCAGTTGGGTCACCGGTAATCGTAAGCAAATCAGTGTTATTGTCTGCTGAGAAGAACGAGTAAAGGAATGTTGAGCGCCATTGGTTATTCCAATTGTGCTGGTAAGCGATAAACCCTGATGTAGAGTCAATTGCATCTAGCTCATCACCATTAAGCACTGCACCATGCGCAACATTTAAGCCAACGTAACGACCTAAGCCTTTACCTTGGGTAAGCATAAATTTAACGTTGTCTTGGCCAACTTTAAACATACCTGATGCACTAATACCAATTGATGTTTCATCAGCGTCAAGGCCGCCCACTTTATAAGTAAGTTGACGAGCAAGCGCTGCAACCACTAAGTTACCCCAATCAGCAGTATGTGTGTAACGTGCTGTGAAATCCGGTAATGATGCATCATCGGTTACAGCCATACCATTTGAAGTTGTAATTGTACTTTCAGGGTTTTCTAACGAGAAAGACCATGCGCCAGTTGTGTATTTAACTTGTGCTTGGCGAACAAATACCGTGCCTTCAGCTGGACCTACAAAATCAAGAGTTTCAGGCAGTGCACCAACATTTTGGAAGTTTGACCATGTTTGACCAAATAACCAGCCGTCGTAAGAAATAAATGCGTGGCGAATACGTGGCGCGTATGAGTTAGATACGCGCTCATTACCGCCAGCAGCAGATGCTAAAAAGTCTATTTCGATTTTACTACTTATGGTTTTGCCGTTGTCTAGGAGTGTTGATGTGCCAAAATTAAAACGAGACTGACGTGCGTGCATATCAAATACAGCATCAGAGTTGTTGTCGGCACCGACTGTTAATGTACTTGGTACATAAAAGTCACGCCCTACATTTGTTCCTGCAGGCGCGCCAGCTGAATAATCACTCCACATTGCATCGAGTTTTATATAACCGCCATAAGTCACATCAGTGCCACCGATGGTTGCGGCTTGTGCTGTAGCTGAAAGCGCGCACAATACGGCTGTGGCAGTAAGTGTTTTTAATACTGTTGATTTTGTTGTCATAGTCAAAGTCCTATTCGGGGCTGCTTGTTGCATTATTATACTTGTGTTGTGATACCACTTTTGATTAAGTATGCTTTTTACTCAATTACCTATTGGTCTATTAGACTAAGGTGGCAAGCTTGCCATCTCAGTATAAACATATCATTAACATTTTGTATTGATAGCGTAAAATGATGAAATTTTAAAACAATTTGAGCGTACAGTGAAATAAATCAAAGATAATACAACTAAGGTCTAATACTTTCGCCCGCTATGCTGGGTGATCCTTAAGATAGGCCTTAGGCAAGTAATTAAAATGGAGACGACTATGTCACAAAGTATCTATCCAGTTCCTGCACATATCAAGAATGCAGCCTTAGTTGATAACGATAAATATAATACACTTTACAAGCAATCTATTGATGATCCAGAAGGTTTTTGGGCAGAGCACGGTAAACGTCTCGATTGGTCAACACCTTTTACTAAAGTAAAAAACACCTCGTTTGATAAAGGCCATATCAGTATTAAATGGTATGAAGATGGTGAGCTTAATGCTTCGTATAACTGTATTGACCGCCATCTGGCAACTAAAGCAGATAAAACGGCATTGATCTGGGAAGGCGACGATCCTTCGCAAAGTGAACATATTTCTTATCAACAGCTGCATGACGAAGTGGCAAAATTTGCCAACGGTTTGAAAAAACTCGGTGTTAAAAAAGGCGATCGTATTGCTATTTACATGCCTATGTCACCGCAAGCTGTTTATGCAATGCAAGCATGTGCGCGTTTAGGTGCAATTCACTCGGTAGTCTTTGGTGGTTTCTCACCATCAGCAATTGCTGATCGTATTAAAGATTCTGGTGCTAAAATTGTTATTACTTCTGATGAAGGGCGTCGTGCAGGCAATACAGTGCCGCTGAAAGCAAATGTTGATGAAGCCGTTGCACAACAGTCGGTCACTACCATCGAACACGTTGTTGTACATCAGTTAACGGGTGGCGAGGTACAATGGCATGAACATGATGTATGGTGGCATGATTTAGTTGCTGATCAAGCCCCAGACTGTGCACCAGAACCGATGAATGCAGAAGATCCACTCTTTATTCTTTACACTTCAGGTTCAACAGGTCAGCCTAAAGGGGTGGTTCATACGACTGGTGGTTATTTAGTATATGCATCGATGACTCACGAATATGTATTTGATCTAAAAGAAGATGATATCTTTTGGTGTAGCGCCGATGTGGGCTGGATCACAGGTCACAGTTACATTGCTTACGGCCCATTAGTTAATGGTTGTACGCAAGTCTTATTTGAAGGTGTACCCACTTACCCAACCGCAGGACGTATGGGTGAAGTAGTCGATAAGCATAATGTTACAATTTTATACACAGCGCCAACGGCAATTCGTGCACTGATGGCCAAAGGCGATGAACCAACAGCGACTTCAAACCGCGATAGCCTACGTATTTTGGGCTCGGTGGGTGAGCCAATCAACCCAGAAGCATGGACTTGGTATTACGAAAACATGGGTAAAAGTAACTGCCCAATTGTTGATACTTGGTGGCAAACTGAAACTGGTGGCATCATGATCACACCTTTACCAGGTGCAATTGATATGAAACCTGGTTCTGCAACCCGTCCATTCTTTGGTATTGCGCCAGCATTATTTGATGCTGAAGGTAATGCTCTGGAAGGCGCAGTTGATGGTAACTTAGTTATTCTTGATAGCTGGCCATCACAAGCTCGTACAGTTTACGGCGATCATGAACGTTTTGAACAAACTTACTTCTCAGCTTATCCGGGTGTATACTTTACTGGAGACGGTTGTCGTCGTGATGAAGATGGTTACTACTGGATCACCGGCCGTGTTGATGACGTATTAAACGTATCAGGACATCGCTTAGGTACTGCCGAGATTGAAAGTGCACTGGTTGCTCACCCTGCGGTTGCCGAAGCTGCTGTAGTAGGTTACCCGCACGATATTAAAGGCCAAGGTATTTATGTTTACCTAACGCCAAACGAAGGTATAACGGTCAGTGACGAATTAACCAAAGAAGTTCGTAACTGGGTTCGTAAAGAGCTTAGCCCAATTGCATCGCCAGATATGATCCAATGGTCACCAGGTTTACCTAAAACCCGCTCAGGTAAGATCATGCGTCGTATTTTACGTAAGATCGCTGCAAATGAGCACGAGCAATTAGGTGATACCTCAACACTTGCAGACCCTGGTGTGGTTGATGAATTAATCGAGAACCGATTAAATCGTTAAATATGCGTTAAAAACTTGATTAGAAGTTGATTCTAAACGTAGTATATCGGCTGTCAGCTATTTGATAGATGGCAGCCGAATTCATTAGGAGTGAACCATGAGTCAGTTTTTAATAGCGGATGACCACCCGTTATTTCGCGAAGCACTAAAAGGGGCATTAACGGCAAAGTTTGATGGTTTAGAGGTTTTTGAATCTGAAAATTTTGAAACTACATTGCAAGTGCTTAGTGAACAAGAAGATTTAGATATCTTACTACTAGACCTACATATGCCCGGCAGTGGCGATTTATATGGCCTAATTCGCATTCGTGAAGATTATCCAAGCTTGCCAATTGCTGTTGTCTCTGGCAGTGAAGATATCAATATTGTTTCAAAAGTTATGAGCTACGGGGCGATGGGATTCATTCCTAAGTCATCATCATCAGATGATATTGCCGGAGCAATTAATCAAATACTCGATGGCGATGTATGGCTACCACCTGAGCTTAAAGACAAAGTAGCGAGCGTTACCAATGAAGATAAAGAAATCGCCGCTCAAGTAGCCTCCCTTACCCCACAGCAATATAAAGTGCTGCAGTACTTGCACGAAGGTTTGTTGAATAAACAGATCGCTTATGAACTACATATTTCAGAAGCGACGATCAAAGCGCACATCACCGCGATATTCCGTAAGCTTGGCGTGTATAACCGTACGCAAGCGGTGTTAATAGCTGCAAAATTACAACTCGAACCCATCGAGCAAACACACTAAGTACAGTATAAAAGTAGTCAATAATAAAAAAAATAAAGAGGCGTTGAGCCTCTTCATTCTACTCTATTTCTAGAACCTAGCTAAATACGACGGTTCGATTACCATTAATAAATAGCTTATGTTCTGATGCTAATTGCAGTGCTTTACAAAACACTGTTTTCTCTACATCTTTGCCCATTTTAGCCATCATTTCAGCGGTGTTTGCATGGTTTACATGGGTGACGTCTTGCATAATAATCGGCCCTTCATCAAGCTCATTATTAACAAAATGCGCCGTCGCACCAATGATCTTCACACCCCGTTCAAATGCCTGATGATACGGTTTTGCACCGATAAAAGCAGGTAAAAATGAATGATGAATATTGATAATTTTACCGTCAAAACGGCCTACAAATTCAGGGCTTAAAATCCGCATATATTTGGCAAGGCCAATGATATCGGGATTGTAGCTGGCAATTAAGTCACCCACTTGCAGGTCGTGTTCAGCGCGTGATAACCCTTCATGGCTGACCACATGAAACGGCACATCAAAGCCCTTCGCCAATGGCGCTAAGTCAGGGTAATTAGCAATCACAGCCAATACTTCAATATTCAGTGCTTGCTCAAATTGCTTTAGCAATACGCCCCCTAAGCAGTGGGCTTCTTTAGTCGCTAGTAACACCACTTTAGTTTTCTCGTCAGTGTGCAGTGCTAATTGCGCGCCATCGGGTAACAAAGCTTGTAATTGATTTAAAAAATCTGGATGTGGTTGGCCCGTTAGTTCAGTGCGCATAAAAAAGCGCTGAGCATCTTTATCTACAAATTCATTATTGCGGGTAATATTTAAATTATGCTGATGACAAAGCCCGGTGATTTTCGCTATTAAGCCGACATCATCGGCACATTGCGTGGTTAGTATCGTGTTCATTTTTCCTCATTCTAATCCCGTGAACAGTGGCTCCATTATTTGTTAATTTGTCACAATAGCAAGGGCTTTATTGAGAAATTCAGTATTACCTAAATTGCTATAAGTGGAAAATAAAAAAATATTTTAATTTTGTGAGAAATTATTATACAGATTTCGTTATGGGTTATTTATTGTTCATTATCTTATTATCGTCAGGTAGACAAAATATAACAACGAAAGGGATAATTTTATGAATCTAATTAAATCAATGCTTGCGGCATCTATTTCGCTGGCTTTATTGTCTGGCTGTGAATCTGATTTTGTTGATCACCCTGATGAGCCTATAAATACCGCACCAGTTATTAGCGTAAGCGATACAGCAGTAGTTGAAAAACAAGCTATTTCAATCAGTGCCACAGTGCAAGATGAAGGCCCCGTTACTTATCTTTGGAGCCAAAATGCAGGGTTGTCAGTTGCATTAGAGAACACCAATACAGGGACTGTTAGCTTTATTGCGCCAAGTGTTAGCGAAGATAAAAAAATATCTTTAAATTTAACTGTTACAGACAGTGAAGGTTTAACGAGTGAAAAAAATGTTGTAGTTGATATTCAACAGCAGCTGGTTAAATTATCACTGGAAGGCATAGCAACAGATTCCCCCTTAATTGACGCGGCTATAAAAGCCAAAATAGGATCGCAAGAGTTCACGACAACGACAAATAGCGATGGTTATTATAGCTTAGAGTTAGCACTTGACGATGATGCTGATATGAGTCAATTGGTGACAATTGAAGTACAGGGTAAAGAGCAACAACAAGCCGCTTTGTTGCAGTCACGACTAATGAGCTTTGCAAGCTTAAAAACGAAAGCGGGCGATGACGCTGTACTTACTAATGACGAAGACTTTTCGGTAAATATTACTAATCTAACCACAGCAAAGTCGGCGCTTTTGGCGCGAGAAAATTTATTCGTAGACATTAAAAGCGAGCAAGACTTGAAACGCTTGTCGAATGAGATTAGTGCTGATGAGCTCGTTAAGGTTGCTACGACTATAAAAGTTATTTTGGACAAATCAACGAGCAATGAATTATTTGCTTTACCCGAGGGAGTAAATAATGTTTTAGAGCTGGCTTTAGATAATGAAAAAATGACTCAGTATATTAAAAAAGTGGAGCAAACGCCCGAGTTTAGCCAGGCCCAAGAAGAAATGCTAGCTGATGAGAAGGTTGTTCAGTCTACAAAGACTAATAACATTAAAACTTTTTACTATAATCGTGGCAATTTATCTATTAATCAAGTTATTGAATTAGATAACGACGGCACTGGTCGTTACCTTCTTCAAAATTATGATGGTCGCTTCGACTGGATATATCAAAACGATGTGTATACCTTAAATAATCCTGAAGGTTTTTATGCTTATCAGACTACTGCTGATATTGAAATTGGTGGTGAAACAAAGCGGGTTCGCCAAGAGGTTACTACTTATAAAGCAGAGCTAAAGTTAATTGCGGCAACTGAAAATGGTTTTTTAGTCAAAGAAACTGAGTATAAAAATGTAGAGTACCCAGATGGTGAGTTAGAAAATTATCAACTCACTAACGAGTCTATCCTTAAAGTATTCACTCAAAATGAGCAAGTTGATTTTACCTTCGCGCAAACTCAAAACCCTATTGCATTGCCTGCACCGCATATTTTCGTTGATCAAGTATCTCTTGGTGCGATTACGTTAATGTTAAATGACGATGGAACAGGTGCTGTTTCAGAGCTTGGAAATACGCCTATTACTTGGCGAATGATAGAAGATAATAACAAACAGTCATTACATATCACACTGAGTGATTACGATAATGAAACAATACTATTTAGGCAATTAACAAGTGATGGTGATATTGCAACGTTTGCTGCATTTAGTGAATTTGACGGAATTAAAAATGCGAGTGTAGGTACTGGCAGCATTATCGACGAATCAGAGACATTCAATATTGCAACAATCCCTGGAATATATAGCTACAACTTTGATGGTAAGAGTTTAGATGAGTTTTGGTTTGAGCTTTGGCCTGATGGCAAAGCTATTTCGATGAGTGTGTACGACAGCAATGAGGATGGGCAATTATCAGTTGCTGAAAGTCGAATTTATGCTGGTAACTGGCATCTTGATGATGACATTCTTACAATAACGCGAAACCTAAATGGACGAGATGATTGTTACTACGTTGAGCAAGATCCTAATTGCTGGTTGTGGAATACTCGGCAATGGAAGCTAATTGAACAGATCGAAGATACTATTTATGTAAATAACATGCATCAATTTACCTATAGCCAAGGTGAGGAACCAAGAGAGAAAACGTTCGATAATCGCAAGTTTAATCGAGCAACTGAGCGGCCTATTTCGTCTCCACTACCTGATGAAATTTTACAACAGATAGGCTATCAGCCCCCTGTTTCTTTGACTGGCCTAATTAGCCCTAATAACTACTTGGGTAAGCGTTTGTATTTTACAGATCATGATTATAAAGTGGAAGGCGAGCTTGGTTATTTTCAATTTGATGACAATAACTCATTTCAATATTATCAAGATAACAACCTATCAACAGGGACTTACCAGATATTTTCTGATAATCAATTAATATTACGCGATGGTTCATCATTAATGTATGGGGCTAATTATAGTTTATTAATTGGCTCGAGTAATGTGGTAATTGCTACTTTTGAAGAGCATATTTGGCCGCATTTTACTAGCGAAAACGATGCCAAAGAATACATGAGTATTGTTGCCGACAATAAACCAGTAAGTAACGTCGAACATTTAATCGGGCGCGATATATATATGGTCGACCGAGATCGAGATGATCAGTGGGTGGTTAGTTATTTGAAGTTTGATGAAGATAAAATCACAATTTATAGTGATGAAAGTTTCACAACCATTAATACAGAGCTTGATTACAGTGTTGATGACACAGGCATGATTAGCTTCCCGGATGATCAAAATACAATGTACTTATCGTTAGTGACTGATGAGTTTAATATTATTATTACTAATGATGTAGGAAATAGCAGTAAAGATTTTAACTATTTCTTATTTGATCAGCAAAAAGCAAAAGATTTTGTTAACAACACAAATGCATTAAGAGAAAGCGCACAGCGTTAACTCCACTTACAATCTTTTAGTTTTAACAAAAATAAAGCGCGATAATTTTTATCGCGCTTTTATTCGTTTTAGTGGCCTGCAAAATTACCGTCGCAGAGATTTTATATCACGTAAAATGTGTAAATGTTAGGTTATAAGGCCGACGCGGGGTAAACCCTTAAAAGAACGGGGGTAAACCCGCTGTTATGGTGTTGTATGGAGGTGATTGTGGCTCGTTTAATTTTTTGTTGTTTGATGGTTGGTGTTTTACCAGGGTGCGCGATGAGTGACCCATCTGCAGAGATTGATAAAAATCAGTATGTATATCCTTATAAATGTACACATAAAGGAGAGGTTGAATATCATTCAATCACGGCACGTGAGCCTTTAAGTAAAGCGTTTTTAGCTAAAATGCAAAATGCATTGCACGAGGGCTTTGAGCTAGATCCTAATAGTTGCGTGCCTGTAGAGGCAATACCAGACGCTAAGAATAAGTAATTCGTCTCAACGATTTAGTAACGCCATTAAGACAGATAAAAATATTTTAAATTTATGAGAAAAATTTAACTGCTATTCGTGTCTGTCATTGTTGTGATTTCTTCGTAAAATTTATTTAGCTATAAATAATAACTATCTAAGGAATTACATGAAGTTACAGTTTGAATCACCTAAAGTTAAAACATCAATTTTATTCACGTTCAGTCTTCTTCTATCTGCTTGTGGAGGTGGTAGCGATGACTCACAAACTACAAAATCTGATGCAGATAAACAGCCAGATAAAGTAGAAGCGTCGCGCTTAGTGTGGGAAAAATTATTACCAACAACAAGCTTTGCTTATTACTCGTCACCGGCACTTAGTGCTGATGAGCAAACAATTTATATAGGCACAGCTAAGAATGTACGCAATGACCCCGCAGGCAGTGATTTGATGGTAGCTTATAACCGCAATGGCAGTGAAAAGTGGCGTTACACTTTGCCTAATGGTGAAGAAGTGCGTTCAAGCCCTGTTGTACATAATGAAAATATTTATTTCACTGTTGATAAGCGAGTAGGTGAGTTTGAAAAAGCATATCGCGATTTAGTAGCTCTAAATAGTAGCGGCGAGCAAATGTGGCGTCAACGCGTATCTGATTATGGCTTTCAAACAGGTTCTGGTTTAACCAAGGTTGCGGCTTTTGAAGGCCAAGTTATATATACCGGTTTAGATATCCGCGCTTTTAATGCGCAAACGGGTGAGAGCTTGTTTGAGCGTTTATGTAACTGTGTAGAGCGACAAGACCGATTTGTAAATGGAGCGGTAAATCACAATGGAGAATTGGTATTTTATGATGAAGGGCGCGTACTTAAGCTTGATTTAAATAGTTATGAGTTAGTTGGCGAATTCAAAGATATAGACACCTTTGAAGGTGACTTGGTTTACTCTACTCCAGCTATTGATTCTAACAATAATATTTACTTTGGGTCTGAAGCCGGAGTTTTATACAGCTTTGATGATAATTTGGATCTTCGTTGGCAGTTTGAGTTAACAAACCCGCAGGTGTTCGAGGCGCCATACATTCGCTCATCGGTAGCGATAGATGAGTCGCGTAGTACGATTTATTTTGGTACAAAAAATAATGATGATAGTGAGTTTTACGCACTCGATATCAATGATAAAAGTATAAAATGGCAAGTGGCAATTACCGGTGATGTTTATGTGTCTCCTACCATTGGCGATAATGGTAATGTGTACTTTTCTTCAGAAAGTAATTTACTTTATACATATAAACCAGATGGCACGCTTGCATGGCAATATGATTTAAAAGCAAATGTAACTTGGTCTTCTCCAGCTATCGATAGTCAGGGGGTTTTATACATAGGTACTTTATCTGAAAGTAATGTATCGGCCGCAAGTGCAACAGGTAAGCTTGTGGCTATTCAAACCGACAGCACAGGTTTAATGCCTAATACTTGGTCTAAAATTCACCGGGATAATCAAAATAGTGGCGTGGTTAAGTAAAGTTAAAGTAAAGCAGTCGCACTAGTGTGCGATTGCTTTAACTAAAATTACAACGGGTTTACCACTGAGAACCGTTTATCAGAAACACTCCAGTAACCCAGATCAGAGACGATTAAAATTTTATAATTGTTACCTCGGCCATTAAAGAGTGCAGGGTCTAAGTTAAACTCTCCTGTATTTGGCAGTTCTTCAGCGAACTGGTACCAGCGCCTATTATTCACGATATTTAAATCCACTTGTTGCTTATCGCCAATTCCGCGAGAGTCATCATGCAGAACATACATAGCAACGGTTTGTCCGTAGAGTTTATTGGCGTTCCAGGTTATCGTTTTTTGCTGACCTACAGGGTAAATATCAAGGGCTTTAGGTGTGATAATAGTTGTAACCAATTTGTCTTTTAGTAAAAAGTGCTCTAAACCGTTATCAACAGTTTTACCTGAAGCAATACTAAAGAAACCATCAGATAGGCTCCAATAGCCTAAATCGCTGATGAGCATAAGTTTAAAGCGATTTGTGCCATTGGCCATAAAATGATAAGGGTCAATTTGGGCTGTTCCCGTGTTTTTTAAATTAGTTGCCGCTGGGTGCCAATCAATTTTCTTCAAATTATTAAAATCATCAAAGCTGTTAACTTTATAGTTGACGGTATGATTGACTAATACACTTATCGTATTGCCAATTAATCGTTTGCTATCCCATTCAATCGTAAATTCAGAGCCTATTTTTAGTTGGCTTGCATGTTTAGGGGCCGTGATCGAGCTAACTCGCTTTGTTTCACTTATCGCGTTGATATCTCTGGCAGGGCTAAATTGGTTCTTTGTGGAGTGTGATATATGGTTTTGCTTTTCGAGTTGTGCTAACCACTGTGTGTGTGGATTATTGTTTAGCTTATTAATAGTCGCTATTAATTCAAATGCCAAGGGAGAGTTTGATTTAGCATAAACAATGAGCTGCTGCATTTGCTGTGAAGTTAAAGTATTAAACATATTTGTTTTTATCACAAGCTCTAACCATTGAACTTGCTGTTGCTTGCTTAGTTGTGTTAGGTCAATATCAAATAATGCTGTTTTATTCAGTGTATTTTGTTCATATTGCGCCGTGTATTTTGCTAAGGTGATATCGTAATATTGGCTTGATTGTTGTGTACCATTGGCAAGCCATAGCTCTGCATTCTTTAAGGTTTGTGAGTACTTACGCAAACTTAAACCTAGCATGGTACTTTCATAACGCCCCTTCATGCATTTTTGATCACTTGTCGAACAATGTAGTAGCTGTTTATTTAAAAAGTTATTTGCTTGCAAATAATCACGTTCTTTTAGGTAATATTGATATTGCTCATATAGTACAGTACTAAGTTCATGTTCAAAGTTTGGGAGTAGCTGTTGATAGATAAACATGGCTTTATTCAGGGCTTGTTCTTGCGCAAGTTGTGCACCTGCTTGAGCATATAAATTTGCCGCAAAATGGTTTAATTTTGCGAGCTCACAATGTAGTGGGTGGTAGTTATTCGCAGCATTTTTTAATGTTGAGTCTAGTAACTTAATTGCTTGGTCTATTTGATTATCTTCTATCAGTAGGCTGCTTTTCATTAACGATTGCCATGCTTTTTGCGAGGCAGACGTTGCTGTCGTATTTTCATTCTCGAGAATTAATTGACGGCTGAGTATAGGGTGATTATCACGATGAGTAAAAATATGTATTAATAATTCCAGTTTTAGTTCGGATGCATCGCTATTTTGAAAAGCTATTTTGATCTGCTTTATGTCACCAGCTAAATAGCTATCTTTAGTAAGCCAACCAAGCAATTTAATGTTGCTGTTTTGAGGGTTTTGCTGCGATAGTTTTTGCCAAAGAATTCGTGCTTTTTGTTGTTGATTTAATTTAATTAAACTTTTAATTTTTAATATTTGCATGTCAATCGAACTATCGCACAACGCCAATATATCTAAAGCTGCTGTAAAATTTCCATGCAAGTATAAGCTTTGGGCAACGGTTAAGAGTACGCTTTGTTGGTTTTTTGGGCTTAATTGACTCTGCATTACTTGTTCAACACCAGCAAGTAACAAGGCCGATACCGACAGTTTTGCACCTTGCGGCGCTAGCGGTGTGCTGCTAATTAGTAAGTTTTGATAAAAGTTGAGCAGTTCATACTGTTGCTTTACGGCTTGCTTTTGTTTATCTTGATAAAGAAATAAGCTAATACAGGCGACACCCAAAAAAGCGATAGTTGAGGTTATTAGAGCAGCAGTAAGAGGGGAGCGTCTTATAAACTTACCTAATATATATGTTTTTGAGTGTTTAAACCAAAGTAATGGACGATGCGCCAGATAAGCGGCGATATTTTGTTTTAATGTATCTGCTGATGCAAAGCGTTGCTGTGGTAGTGGCGCCAGTGATTTATTGATGATTTCTTGAAGCTCTGTACTAATAGGTTGTATAAGTAGTTTTTCTAAAATACGCCCAAGGCTATAGATATCAGCTTGGGTTGTTAAGCTTTCACCAGCCAGTTGCTCTGGGCTTGCAAACTCGTGACTAAGCGCTTTTATATATGCGTTATGTAATGGTATTTCATGATTCATGGAACTGGAACGCGCAACCCCAAAATCAACAAGTTTAGGTTCACCATTGTTATCTACTAGGATATTTGAAGGCTTTAAATCTGCATGGATCACCCTATTTTGGTGAGCATACTCAACGGCATCACATACTTTTTGAAATACCTCTAACCTTGCTTTTTGCGAAAGGTTTTTTGCGTAGTTAATTAATGTATCACCGGCTATATATTGAATGATGATGTAAGTGCCAATACTGCATTTACCGACATCTAATACGCTAGCTATATTGGGATGTGATAATTTGGCAAGATATTGCGCTTCTTGTAAAACATGTTTTTGTCCATGTAATTGTACAATGGATGGATAAAATAACTTAATCGCTACCTTTTGATTTAACTGGCCATCATTTCTAGTCGCCAAGTAAACTGCACCCATTCCCCCATAGCCAATTAATTGCTCTAACCTAAAGTGACTTATTTCGCCGCCTTGCAGTTGTAAAAGCTGATGATCATTAGTAAGTAAATTTAATTGGCCATGTAATAAGTCATTAAACAATGAGCTTTGATCATTACTTGTATGTGCATTTATTAATTGCTTCACTTCAATGATGAATTGTTCATCAGATAGTTGTAATTGCAGCAATCCTGAGGTTAAGTTGTTGGCATGGTGTGTAAGTAAGTGTTCAAAACACGAAAGCGCGTCTTTAAATTGATTCATTAATTATCTTAATTTGTTTGAATACGCACTTTTATAAACGCTTTAGCAGCATCTAATTCGCGATAAATAGTAGCAAGTGAGACCTTGAATTGTTTAGCTAGCACTTTAGTATCTAGGCCCAAAAAGTAATGTTGAGAGAATATTTGAGCTTTTTGCGGATGATTTTTTTCTAGATGATTTAGGGCGCTATCTAATGCTAAAAAATCCTCTTGGTGTTTTAGTTGATCGTTTTGTTGCTGGATTTTTTCTGCGTTAGGAGTGCGTTTGAGAGTTTGAAACTTGCGAATTTCATCGCGTAAAATATTACGGATAAATACACTTAAATAAGTATTAAATTGTGTTTGGTGATTAATGCTTTGTTGTGGCGGGATTAATTCAATAAGTGACTGATGTAGTAGCGATCCAGTATGCGGTAAGTGCTGCAATACATAGGTTGAATCGATTTCATTACGGTAACCTTCTAAATGTACATGACAAACTTGTTTCAGGTGGTAGTAAAGCCGAGCTTTAAGTTCATCAGCACTTTGCGGGCAACCATTTTGCCAGCCATTGATTAGATCTTCTAATGATGCCTGCATCGATCTTCCTTATTTCGATATTTCAATTAATAAGGTACATTTGCGGGACTTTAATTACAAGTGTTAACTTAATGTTCGTTAATCAATTCTCTCAGCTGTGAGGGAGTCGTCCCAGTCCAGCGTTTAAATGCGCGGCGAAAGTTAGTTAAGTCGCTAAAGTTAAGTTCGCCTGCTAGGGTTTCGTTACTTTGCGCTAAAGTGGCGATATTAAACACCGCGGTTTGGCGATTGATACAATCTTGCAAGGCGCTAAAACGAGTATGATGTTGTTTTAGTTTTCGCTTAAAAGTGGCGGGGCTCATAGCGAAATGCTGGGCAACTGTTTCGAGGTTTTGTTGTGGTTGAGCGCCAATATGATTGCGCACTAATTGCAGCCAAGATGCCGCAGGTAAAGGGTGCTGCTTTATGGTTGCTAATGATTGCTGCAGCAGGCTCGGACAGCTATCTATTAAGTGTTTGTTATAAAGTTCATCACTAATACTGACCATAAATAATTGTTGTGAAAACTTGCAGTTGGCTTGTAGGTTAGTTTGATATTGCTCTATGTGTGAGGGCTGCGCATAGGGAAACGAAAAACATAAATCACTGTTATTACCTATTCGCCATTTACATGTTGCAGCGATAAAACTGGCAAATAATTCGCAGCAAAATTGTTCTACGGCTGCATTTATTGCCCCGAAGCTGAGGTTGATAATGAAGTAATGTCGGCCTTGATGGTATTTATGTTCGGCATTAAATAAGTTAAAGCCATGCAAAGGAGTGCGTGTGAGTAGTTTTTGCAGTGTGCGTAAACTTTCTGCTTGAGAAAATGCGCTATATAACGGATTGTGATTAAGTAGTTTTCGCCCTAGTAAAAAACTGAGTTGGTGTTGATTATCAAATTGACGACAGTTTTCTTGTAATCGATAAAATTGCTCAACACTGATCGAAGCCGTTCCAGCTGCAAAATCTTGATAAAATAATCGAGTTCCTTTGAGTAACTTATCAGGGTGTACCCCTCGGTGTTTGGCTAAATCAACTAATTGCGCTGCCCATGACTGTAAACCTTGATAAGGAGAGTCGATATAACTGCTGTTACTAAGGCTTGCACTCACGCAGTATGTCCATGTAAGTTTTTGTTCGTTAGTAATTTTTGATGCAATTGACTGAGTAAACCAGAGGTCGAATCACGGTGCGTTGCGGCTACTAAACTGGTGTGTACTTTTTGTTTGTAGCTCACTGCTTTGTCGCTGCTATTAAACGAAAACGCTTCTAAAGCACTGACTAACGATACGCTTAGCTGCTCTGCGACAGCGAGTTCGGTATTGGGCAACATGACAATAAAGCAATCACTGGCGTAACGGCAGACTAAATCTTGTTCACGTACATTCAAGGTGATCACTTGAGCAAACTCTTGTAACAGCTTATCGCCTTCTGCATCACCAAATTGACGATTAAACCGATCAAACTGAGCAATATCTAACATCAGTAATGAAAATCCATGCAGGCTATGGTGGAGCAAATTTAGCTCGCGGCTGATCTGGCTTTTCATATAATCGGCGCTAGCTAGTCCGCTGATAGCATCACTGAGTTGATGCTCTCGATAAAAGCGCTCGCGATTACGTAATTGTTGATTAATGGTCATTTGCTCTTGGTGCCAATGATACAAAGCCATGGTCATTAAAATCATCCCAAATGGTGCAGGAATGGATTCAATAGTACTGAGCCATGCTTGTTCATTGCTGTAATATACAAATTCATCAATAAAATCGAGGGTCATCGATAGATTCATAATCGCAAGGCCTGAGAATAATAAGTTAGTTACTCGTCCCTTTGGCCTACTTAATAGAATAAAAAAGATCCACAGCAGGGTCATGGCAGTAATACCGCCTTCGCCACCTACATCAAACCAATCGATCTGGCTATGGCCTTTATAGTGACCGTAGCTAAGTGTCAGGGTTAATACGCTGGTTAACATCACCACTAAGATAAGCAGTAATGAGCGATGTAATTTTAAAAACGATAAATTCATTGTCAGCTCAATAGGTATATTTGATAGCCAGAATAAGCAAACAGCTTAAACACCACTAGGGTCAGATTAGCTCACAGTGATGACATATTTTTTACGTTGGCAACTTTTCAAACGGATTATTGTTGATTTTTGAATTAAAAAACCATAAAAACAGGGGGTCAAATCAGCTCATTTTGCCGTATTTAACTACTTAAAATGCCCTTACAATGGCTAATTATCAAGGACGTAACGGGTACTGACATATTTCTTTCATGATTGCCCCTTAGGGTGTTGCTGCGAGCCAAGCATGGCCAAGTAAACAATCAAAATCATTAGCAGCAACCAAGAGAACAATTATGAACCCTTTTATCAAATCGAGTATTGCATTAGCGTGTTGTGGTATTTTATATGCGACCCCAGCCTTAGCGGATGGTCGTGTGCAAGGTCGCATCACTGATGCCAGCCAAAGTGTGTATTTTGGCGGCGCGAAAGTATCGGTTAAAGAGTTAAACTTAAATACGGTAAGTAACCGCGATGGTTCTTTTTCATTTAATAAGTTGCCAGCGGGTGATTACACCCTAGTGGTTGATTACATTGGTGCACCATCGGTAGAACAAAAAATTACGGTGGTTGATTCACAAGTTTTTACACAACAAATTATTATTGGTGAGCAACAAGAAGCCATCGACAATATCATTGTTTATGGCCAAAGTGCTGGCCAAGCAGGCGCAATTAACCGTCAAAAAAACGCAACTAATTTAAAATCGGTAGTCAGTGCAGACTCGATTGGCCAGTTCCCTGATCAAAACGCAGCAGAAGCATTACAGCGTTTACCGGGTATTTTTATCGCTCGCGACCAAGGTGAAGGGCGATTTGTTGGTATTCGCGGTATTGATCCAAATTTAAACAACGTTACGGTTAATGGCTTAAATGTGCCGTCGCCTGAGGCCGGTGTTCGCTCTGTGGCGATGGATGTATTGCCAAGTGAACTAATTCAAAGTTTAGAAGTAAGTAAAACTGTTACCCCAGACATGGATGCCAGTGCTATTGGTGGCTCTATCGAAGTAAAAAGCTTAAGTGCCTTTGATAAAGCAGGTGAAAGCTATAGTTTTACTGCGCAGGGCTCATATAACGAATTAGAGTCAAAAACTAGCCCGAAGCTTTCAGGTAGTTACACTAATGTTTATGAGCTTGATGGTGGTCTTGATCTAGGTGTAGCAACAGCTATTTCGTGGTTTAAGCGTGATTTTGGTTCACGTAATATGGAGACCGACGGTGGTTGGAGTGAATTTGATGTTGAAGATGCAGCAACTGGCGACAAGGTCTCATTATTTGGCGCTGAAGAAATTGAGCAACGCCAGTATCAAATTACCCGTGAGCGTTTAGGTGCAGCACTTAATTTAGATTTACACAGCGGCGCCACTGATAAATATTATTTACGCACACTATATAGTGACTTTTCTGATGATGAGTATCGCCAACGTAATGAGTATAAGTTTAGCGATGGCAAACTATTAGATAGCAACGAGAGCGGTGCAAACTTTAGTGGTGCAGAAATGGACCGCGATACCAAAGACCGTTATGAAGAACAAAGTATTCTTTCACTGGTACTTGGTGGTGAAAATCAATTAGATAATTGGTTTGTTGAATATAATGTTGGTTATTCTAAATCAGAAGAAAAAGAGCCAAACCGCTTAGATGTGACCTTTGCTGGTAAAGATATTGATATGGGCTACATTGCGCGCGTTGATACTCCATTATTAAGCCAATCGACTAATGCCCACGATTTAAGCCTGTTTGAGATGGATAAAATTGAAGCGGCCAATAACCTTAGTGAAGACGAAGAGCTTAGCTTTAAACTCGACTTCAGCCGTGATTTTGTGTGGCAAAATAATAATGGTGAATTTAAGTTTGGTTTTAAACATCAAAATCGCGAAAAGCGTAATGATGTAAAGGTTGCTATTTATGATGGCGACTTTTTAGATGCTCTTGGTAGCGACTTTGCCGCGCCTGCACCTGACTTTGATTTGGGAAGTTTTGGACCGGGCCTTGATCGCGGCGCGATTCAAGCCTTTGTGAGAAAAAATAAAGAGGCGTTTGCTTTCAATAGTAATGAGTCACAAGTTGAATCTGATGGTCAAAGTTATGTAAGTAATGAAGATATTACCGCCGCTTATGCGATGGTTAGCATGGATATTGATAAGTTACATGTTGTCGCGGGCGTGCGTTATGAAGGTACTAAGTTTGAAACGCAAGGTAACCAAGTTGACTTAGTAGTCGATAAAGTAAGTGATACAGAAACTGTTACCACCACGCCTTGGCAAGTAAATAAAGATTATGACTACTTTTTACCAAGCTTAAATTTACGCTATAACATCAGCGATAAACTAGTGACCCGTTTTGCTTACACCAATACTATCGCGCGGCCAACCTTTAGCGATTCGGCCGCTTACCAATTAATTGAAACTGAAACAGTTGAAGATGAAGGTGTAATGGTTACAGAGCGTAAAGCTGAAGTCGGTAATCCAGCTCTCGACCCTTATGAATCAATGAACTTAGACGCATCAATCGAATATTATCCTGGTTCCATTGGGGTGTTATCTGCAGGTGTTTTCTATAAAGACATCGACAACTTTATTATTCAACAAGAAGTACAAGATAACGGTGATTGGGATGGTTTTGACGAAGTAGTGCAAATGGTTAATGGCGGTAAAGCGTCATTAACGGGGATCGAGCTAAACTGGAACAAAACCTTTAAATCAGGATTTGTGCTTGGTGCAAACGGAACCTTTATTGATGCGGATGAAAAATTACCAAATCAAGCAGACACAGTGGCAAATATCATTGTGGGCTTTGAAAATCATGCTATTAGCACTCGTTTAAGCGCATCATATAAGAGTGAGAGTTTTCAGTTTGATGATGCTGATATGGCGGTTTATGAAGATAGCCACATGCAATTGGATTTCAGCAGTAAATATTACTTAAACGATAATATGAACTTGTATTTCAATGCCACCAACCTAACAGATGAGCCAATGTACTTGTATCACGGCGAAAAACGTTACAACTACCAGTACGAATCTTACGGTCGTACATTTGAGCTAGGTTTTACGTTTTCTTCTTTGTAAGGTGAACATATGAGCCTGCTTAACAGTAGGCTCATTGTTGAGGATATTATGATTAATAAAACTATTTTGTATATTGCACTAACCGCATGTTTAGCAACGGTGGGTTGCACAGCTCAAAGTAACAAACAAAGCAGTACTGACGTCGCAAGTACCAGTAAAAAAGCCTCCGACAAGATTGAGTTTTTAGCTTTTGGTGATGGTGGTTATCATGTTGACTATCCAAAAACTAAACACATAACCAACCCTAAAAACAAGCAACAGTTTATAGCCGCAGAGCTTGCTGATTGGTTAGAAGATTATCGCCCTCGCGATGAATTTGACCATGCACCAATATATATTTATCCAGGCACTGAGATTGCTACAGAGCAAGGGGGCGCTCAGGCTGTGGGGATCGCAATGGCAAAATTGTGTGAAACAAAAGCGTGCCAATTTGCTATTCAGCTCGGTGATAACGTATACCCTGATGGTGCCGATGCTAATGATGGTAAAGACGACCAAAAACGTTTACAAGACTTAGTGTATGCGCCGCTTGAGCCATTATTTAAAGCTGAGCCTAATTTAGTGGTGTATTCCGCATTAGGTAATCATGATTGGAAAAGCTCGCGCAAAGGCGTAGCGGTACAAACGCAATGGATGGCAGAGCAAGCGAACTTTCACCTAGACGAAAAAGGCTACTATAGCTACAAAATGGGTGAGCCGGGTAACGATGTAGAGTTTTTTGTACTCGATACCAATATGTTACTGGCAGGGCAAAGTTATTATGATGTGCCGCTAAACCCAGATGGCAGCGAAGCAGATGAGCAACAAGCAATACGTGATGGCCGCGCAGATCTTGAAGTACACGACCCCCATGAAGGGCCACAAAATGATGAAGACCTAGCTCAGCTTATATGGCTTGAACAAGGCATTGCAAACTCGACTGCTAAATGGAAACTGGTTTATGGGCATCATATTTTATGGTCAATTGGGGGCACTAAATATAGTGAAGGCCACGTACTGCGTAAATTACTAATGCCAACTCTTTGCAAATATGCAGATGGTTATATTGCCGGCCACGAGCATGACTTAGAGTTACTAACCGATGATTGCTCAAAGTTTGATACCGGTAATAGCGTTGGCAAATTGCCGCTGATCATTTCTGGCGCTGCGTCTAAAATGCGTGGTAAACATACCCCGTTTGCACAGTTTCAAGAACGCCAATATCCTGAATATGATTTGCTTTGGTCAAAAAGCTTTGTATGGGGGTTTAGCCACATCAGTCTGGATAATCAAGCCAATAAGCTTGATGTGAGCTTTTATACCACGCCACGAGATTTAACGGGCAGTATTATTGATGAAGGTAGTTTTAGTTTTTCTAAACGCACTCGATAAACTTATATTTTGCATAAAAGCCAGTGTAACTACGCTGGTTTTTTGTTGTTTTAATGTGTTAAATTGTGCATTTTTTTGCATGTTTGTACATTTATTTACGGTTGCGTAAATATTTGTAAGTGGAGGTAATGCTTTGTAAATCATGGAATTATTGCTTTTGTTAATGGTCAAATTCAAACTATTAACAATAAGGAATTGATTACATGCGTGGCCCGTTATTTAAAACTGCACTAACAACCTCTTTACTTGCAACCCTAACTGCGTGCTCTGGCGATGACTCAAGCTCGAGTAAAAGTGGTTATATCCAATTATACAATGGCTCTTATAATAGCCCGTACACCCGTTTATTTATCGAAGATGCTGAACGCTCAGGCACTGATTTTGGTGGCGTTACCACTCGTCATAATTACAGTGCTAATAACTATGATGTGAGCTTTAAGTACCTTGATGCAAACGACAGTTATATAACGATCAGTGAAAAAGCAGTTTCGGTAAAAGACGACATGACCCAATTATGGGTGATGAATGGCGATTTTTCAGAGCCAACATTCAGTGAGTTAAGTTTACCAACCGGCAGTGATGAAGGGGCTATTAATTTAGGCTTCTTTAATATTGCCGGAGAAAATATTAGTTTTGATGTGTATTTAGCAAATGATGATGGCTTATTTGAAACCGCTGAGTTAATTGCATCACCACGGTATTTAAACGAACTGGCACTGCAAAGCTTTGATGAAGGATATTACACACTGTATTTAACTCAAAGCGGCAGTACTGATGTGCTATTTGAGTCTGCTTCGATTTACCTAAATGATGATGCCAGTTATGTTGCGATGATCAGATCAAGTTACGCCACTGAAGAACATGGTATTACGCTAGATCTCGTTACTTCAAGCAATACCGTAACCACGCTCAAACATCAAAATGCCCAAGGGCAATTGCGTTTTATCAATACTATTGATGATTACCCGCAAACTAGCTTTAGTGCAACGCGGGGGAGCGCAAGCAGCACTTCGCAAGTAACCGCTAATGACAGCTACTCAAACTACATTGAGCTTGCTCCAAACAGTTACAGTATTGCTATGTTAGATGAGCAAGGAAATGCAATTGTTGATAACTTTTTACTAACCCTTGAGCGCGAGCAAAGTAATGTTGGTGTTTTTTATAAAGATAAAGATTACGGCCCGCGAATGATGACAGTAAAAGAAACCTTAACGCCTAGTAGCTACAGTCATAAGGTGACAGTCGTTAATTTAATTGATAGTTACGCGGGGCAAAATATTACTGACGTTGATGTGGTATTTACCCTCAATGGTGAAACCGTAGATGATGCTAAAAATATTATTGATGGCATCGATCAGTATGATCAAGAAGATCAGGTTGTCGATAATGAAATTTACACCACTTATGTGCTTTATGAAGATAATGGCCAGCAAATTGTACTCATGCAACAAGGCGATATGGACTTTAGCCAAGAAGGTAACTACATATTAATTCTTGAGCATGATGAAACAACCAGCACTGGCTATAAAATGACGCTAGAGCGAACGGTTACTGATTCGGTAGAGTAATCTTACTTTAATTTCAGCCTCGTAATAGCGAGGCTGAGATTTTTGGGTATATTTTCAATACACTTTACGTTATAAGGGAATATTAAAAGCAGTCAAGGATTGAAAAATGGACGATATTTTAGGGCTCATAGTCATTTTATCGTTAGTTGTAGTCGCAGGCTCTGTTGCCGGTCTTATTGCTTTAATGCAAATAAGTACGTTAAAGCAAGATATTGCGATATTAAAAAAACAACTGCGTGGAGTCATGGTAGACAATACCGAGCAGCATCAAGTGCCGCGAGACATTGCTGCTAATATAACTGAGCCGCAAGTAGAGCATCCGGTTACGCTAGAACGATCATCCCAAGCTGAGGCAATTTTACATCAGCAACCACCGGTAAAAAAATACGTAAACACCGCACCGACTATAATAACAACTTCTCGCCAGAAACAAGCTTCTCCCTCAGTTATTGATATATTCTTTAGTAAATTAAAAACACAGTTCCAAGAAAATTGGATGACCTGGATTGGCGGCGTCGCGCTGGCCTTTGGGGGGATATTTTTAGCAAAATACAGTCTTGATGCCGGCTTATTATCACCAAGCTTACGACTCACCTTAGGGGGCTTATTTGGTGTCGCATTAATTGCCGGTGCCGAGTATTTACATAGAAAAGGTATTGTCTTCGAAGGCTTTAATAATTACGTGCCTGCAGCACTTGCAGGTGGCGGGTTTATTAGCTGCTTTGCATTAACGTTATTAGCTTATTCAAGCTATGCCATGTTAAGCCCAACCGTGGCGTTTGTGATGCTGGCAGTAATTGCACTGGCTGCAAGCTCTATGGCGCTGCGTTTAGGGCCTTTATTGGCCGTGCTTGGCATAGTTGGCGCTTACAGCGTGCCGATTTGGGTTAATACTGGCAGTGGTAACTTAATGGCGTTATTGATGTACATTGGCTTTGTTACTTTTGCTGCGGTATTAGTGGCGCAAAAAGTAAAACGTAATTGGTTGTGGTATTTACTATGGGCTGGGCATATAGGTTGGTATTGGGTGGCACTGAGTGTAATCAATACGCAGCAATATTGGATTGTTGGTGGTTTTGCACTGCTCTCTATTATTGGTTTAATTGCCATTGCACGATTAGGTTTAACTTTGCGTTTATTAGAATATCGCCCACATAGTTTACAGCGATTATTAAAATTACAGCCGGATCATCCGTTATTGCTAGCGATAGTAATTCCTTTATTGCTGACGATAATGGCAGAGGCAGTGAGCTTACAATGGCAAATTGTGATGGTGTGTTTAATCGTCATGCTGTTATTTTTAGTGCTGCAAAATAGTCGTTGGGATCTTTGGCAAGGTGTGGCGTTAGTGGTTGCGATGTTATTAGTCTTTAGCCAACAACGTTATAGTGTCGATAGCAATGATCATTTGTTTGTATTTAGGGAAATGTATGGCGTAGGGTTATTACTTGCGGTTGGGCTTTGTCTATACGGGCTTTATTTTGGCGCGCGTTACTATAAACGTTTAACGTTTCATTTAGTGGCTGCGTTTAGTGTGTTTACCTTGATTGCAACGCTCTATACCATAACACCCGAGCAAGGCTTAGGCGTTGCGTATCCGCTATGGACTGTATTGTTGCTAGTAACGAGTGGTGTATTAATTAAACGCGCACAAACAGCTCACACTCAATGGCAGCAGTTTAGTTATTGGGTTGGCGCTAATGCTAATATAACTCTTTGTTTAACTATGTTATTAGCCGATAGCGGGTTAACCCTCGCACTGGCTGCTCAAGTGTTGGTTATTAGCTATCTGGTGAAACGCCATGATGTGCCTATGCCGTATTGGCCTATTAAAGTGCTGGTGGCTGTGGTGCTGGCAAGGCTAACCTTTGCACCGTGGACGGCACATTATTTTGATCTAACCATATTTTCAATACATTGGAGCGCAATTGTGTATCCATCAGCGGTTGGGTTATTTTGGTTTGCCGCAAAACAGTGGCAACAAACAGATATGAAAATTTGGCTCGAAGGGGCTGCATTACATTGCTTAGCATTATTTATCACTACCGAGACCAGCTATCAATTAGTCGGGCATTATCCACAGCTTACTTCTTTAAGCTTTTATGAGCAGGTATTACTCAGTTGTAATTGGTTAGTACTTGGCTGCGTTTATTTGCATCGGTCACACAGCGCAGGGCAACTGGGTAAACTTTATCGCATTGCAGGGCTTGCACTTGCGGGACTCGCTGGCTTGTTGTTGATAAGTACAGCATTATATGAAAATCCACTATTTATACGCCTTTACGTTGGTGAAATGCCATTATTTAATTGGCTGTTATTAACCTGGCTCGTACCAAGTATTCTTACACTGTGGTTGGCTAAATTAGTTAAACCACTTAATGCTAAGTTTAGTCAAATAGTACTAGGTGCATCAGGCTTATTAGCAGTGTTAGCTATCAACACATTGATCCGCCAATATTGGCAAGGCGGGTTCATTTATCTTGATAAAGCGACCAGTGACGCCGAGCTATACAGCTATTCGATCATTTGGTTATTACTTGGCGCGTTGGTGGTCATTACCGGGCATTTAAAACAACAGTTGCTACTACAAAAAGTCGGCTTAGGCATTCTCGGCGCGGTTATCGTGAAGGTATTCTTAATTGATATGGCAAGCCTGACCGGCTTGCTCAAAGCTGTATCATTTATTGGTTTAGGCCTGTCGCTCGTTGGCCTAAGCTGGCTGTTTCAAAAGCTCAGGAGTAAAGCACCAGCGGGGTAATTTAACTCAAGCAGTACACCCAATAAGATTGTTGGGTGTACTTAGTTATGTTGTTTAACGCCAATCTGTTCTAACCTTTTGCCTAGCCCCTTTAACTTCACGCACTATGATTCAGCAGTGCTTTTAATTTCCCTGGCTTGATTGGTTTAGACAAATAATGAATATCAGCGGCTTTAGTCGCTTGTTTTAGCTCTACGTCGCGTACTGCGGTGATTAAAATTGCCGGCACATTGGTTTGCCAAATTTCCCGCAGGGCTTTAATTAATGTAATACCATCGTGTTCATGGCCTAACTGATAATCCATTAATATCACATCCGGTGCGCTGTGTTCATTTGCGTATGCGAGTACGCCTTCAACTTGATCAAACAACTGATAATTAGCTTGCCACTTTTGTAATAAACTGGCCATGGCGTTTAGGTTTTCAGGGTCGTCATCAACGGCAACGATATTCATTGCAGTGCGCTCTTCAAACAAGCTATTGGTAACGTGTTTTTGCTGAACAAATTGGCTTTCGCCATAAGGGACTTCAATACTAAAGCAGCTACCTCTTTGCGGGGTTGAGCGCACATCTAAGCGAATCGACAGTAAATCTACCATACGCTTTACTACGCTAAGGCCAAGGCCAACGCCTTTATTGTCAGAGGCCTCTACGCGGTAGAAGTCGTTAAATATTTTTGCTTGCTCTACCTCGCTAATGCCAGGGCCGGTGTCCCACACTTCAATGCGCAGGTGATGTTTGCGTTTACGACAGGCTACTAATACTTTGCCCATATTGGTGTATTTAACTGCATTTGATACTAAGTTCTGCACAATTCGCCGTAGATAGGTGATATCACTGTGGACAATATGCTGTCCGCTGCGCACTGTGAGCTTGAGGCCTTTTTCGCTTGTTAAAATGGCGTATTCATTGCGCAGTGGTGCGAGGATATCATCAATACTAAAATGGCGAGGGGTGGGGGTCATCGCACCTTGTTCAAGTTTGGCAATTTCTAATAGGGCTGACATTAAATGCACTGTTGAATCGAGGCTGGCACCGAGCTTTTCGAAGTTATTGATATTATTATCAGCGAGGGATTTTTCATCTATCGCAGCAAGGTATAAACGGGCGGCGTTGAGCGGTTGCAAAATATCGTGACTTGCTAAAGCTAAAAAGCGGGTTTTACTGTCATTGGCTTGCTCTGCTTCTCGTTTTGCTAAAGTGAGTGCTTGCTCTGTTTGTACGCGGCTTTCTATTTGTGCTTCGAGATCTTTATTGATAGTTCGAATTTCTTGGGTACGCGCTTCAATACGATTTTCCAAATCCATATTCACTTCTTCAAGTGCATTTTGTGTGGCAATGTGAGTGGTAATATCTGAAAAGCTAGTAACAAAGCCGCCATCAGGCAGTGGGTTACCGATCATTTCGTACACTAGGCCGTTACGACGGTGACGGATAAAGTGATGCGAACTACCATTTTTTAAATGTTGCACGCGCTTTTCTACTTGGCGTTCTATTTCACCAGGGCCACATTCGCCGCGCTCGGCATTGTAACGAATAATTTGCTCAATCGGTTGACCTACTTCTAAAAATCCTTCGGGGTAATTAAACATCTCTGCGTAGCGCTTATTCCACGCAACAAGATTAAGCTCTTTATCAACAACTGAAATACCATGACTGAGATTCTCTAAAGAGGTGAACAACAGGTTTTGGTTAAACTGTAGTGCTTGCGTTGTTTCATCAAAAAAGTTAACCACTTCTTCAAATGCCATTCGCTTGCCCGATGCTACCGTGTGGATCAAAGCTTGCGCTGAAGAGGCGCCTAATACACCAGTCAAGGCGCGTTCGCAGTAAGCTATAAACTCAGGATCGGGGTGAGTGTTATTGTCTCCGAGTTGGTGAGTTAGTGAAAAATGCGTCAATACTTGTTGGCTACGCTGGACTCCTAAAAAGGTTTGTAACAGTACTTTAAAATCGTATACCGTGGCTTTTACGTTTTTGTTTAAACGTCTTGCAAGTACTGCTTGCTCCTTGGGATTAACGAATGCTGCTGCTTGAATTTTATCAATTAACCGCTCATCAGCTCCCAGTGAAAAACTAATATAACAGCCAATATTGGCAAATAAAGCGATCAGTGTGCCGCGGGTAATAAGGGTTTGTTGTAGTTCGGTGTCAAGTGTATTACCTGCATCTAAAATAGGTAACATTAAAAATAATATCCAACAAATCAATCCTGCTAATAAACCAGCATAAACACCGTAGGCATGACCTTTGCGCCAGTATAGGCCGCCCACAATGGCCGGTAATAATTGCGTTACCAAAGAAAATGCCACTAATCCCATGCTGGCAAGTGCTTTGCCGTGACCAAACCATTGCTGATAAAAATACGATAAGATCAAAATACCGGCGATGGTAAAACGCCTTACCAGTAATATTTGTGGCTTATAACTGCTGGTGATCAGGTTGCGTTTGAATTTACGTCGCAGCATCAGCGGTAATACCACATCATTTGAGATCATAGTACTTAGGGTCAAAGTGGCAACCACAATCATCGCAGTCGCCGCAGATATTCCGCCAATAAACACAAACGTGGTAAGCAATGCATTGTCATTCATTAATGGCAGTGCCAATACAAAACTATCAGGAGAGAAGCTATTGCCGATCTGTGGATGAATAGCTGCGGTGGCTATTGGTAAAATCATTGCTGCCGTCAGCAGTAAATACAGTGGAAATGCCCAACGAGCGGTAAATAGGTGACGTTTGTCTTGGTTATCAACCACAGTAACGTGAAATTGTCGTGGCAAACAGATGATTGCAGCAGCGGCCATCAGTGATTGGCCAATAAAGTTAAAGCTTAAAAAGTTAAAATTATTCCAATGTTGCCATAAAGATTCTTTTATTTGTCCTTCATTAGCAGTGGGTAAATTATACAAAGTGTACACCGCCAAAGCCGCCACTGCTACTAATGCCAGTAGTTTTATCATTGATTCAAATGCGACTGCGAGCATTAATCCTGAACGGTATTCGGTTACATCAACTTTACGGGTGCCAAAAAATATTGCGAACATTGCCATGATCAGGGTGGCAGAAAGCGCGACCATTGAACCCGATATTTTATTGTCACTTTGTAGTAGTAAGAAGCTGTTGCTCAGTGCCTTTAACTGTAAGGCGATATAAGGAATAGTTGCTAGTAGCGCAATCATAGTCACCATAATGGCGGTGGTTTGACGCTTACCATAACGGGCAGAGATAAAATCGGCTATGGTGGTGATATTTTGTTTTTTACTCACTAGTACCAGTTTGCGCAAAAATCCTTGTCCGAAAAAAAACAACAGTGCAGGACCAAGTAGAATGGGTAAATAACTCCAACTGCTGGTAGCTGCAGTACCAACAGAGCCGTAATAAGTCCACGAAGTACAGTAAATACCCAGCGAAAAGGAGTAAACAAAAGGGTGATGGCTAATTCGTTTTGCCAGCGGTGTGGTTTTATCGCCCCAGTTTGCTAGCCAAAACAATATGCCAATGTACGCTAAAGCGACAAAAATTAGTGCAGCAGTCATGTTTTTATTCAATTTTTATTATGTTATTGCACACCATACCAGAAGTTTTCACTATTTTGAGCTGTCAATTTTTGTGAGTATTCTGAAAATAAACATATTTATTTGATATATATGAGAAATTTAATGTTTTATTGATGTATTAGACTAATGTCGCAAGTGTGCAATATAACCTGGATGAATAGTTAAAATCACCGAGTGGAAAGACTTAACATTATGATAGAAAACGTTTTTTACTTTTTTGTAACAAGCGCTTCAGTACAGTTTACGTAAACGTTAACTTGTTGTTACGACTATGGTCTCAATTCAATATTGTTCAGGCATTGCTAAGTTTATAGCCGAGAATAAATCGAACACATCACTTTTTACAGATGTTAAAGAGGAAATAAAAAATGGCTTTTAAAGATGAAGAACAAGCAAAAGCTTATTGGGCGGAAAACATTTCACTGCTGTTTAAATTATTAGCAGTTTGGTTTGTCGTGTCGTTTGGCTTTGGCATATTACTGGTTGATGTACTTAATGAAGTGCGTTTCTTTGGGTTTAAACTTGGCTTCTGGTTCTCCCAGCAAGGCGCGATTTACACCTTTGTGGCTTTGATTTTTGTGTACGTTTTCAAAATGAATACGTTAGATAAAAAATACGGCGTAGACGAATAGGAGCTAAGCAATGGATGTTCAAACACTCACGTTTATAATTGTCGGGTTGAGCTTCGCGCTTTATATCGGCATTGCAATTTGGGCCCGAGCAGGCTCAACAAAAGAGTTTTATGTAGCAGGTGGTGGTGTTCCGCCTCTGGCTAATGGTATGGCAACAGCCGCTGACTGGATGAGTGCTGCGTCATTTATCTCAATGGCGGGTATCATCTCTTTTGCAGGGTATGATGGCGGCGTTTACTTAATGGGGTGGACCGGTGGTTATGTACTACTTGCTATGTGTTTAGCACCTTACTTACGTAAATTCGGCAAGTTTACTGTGCCAGACTTTATCGGCGACCGTTACTATTCACGCACCGCGCGTTTAGTGGCAATCTTATGTGCCATCTTCATTTGTTTTACGTACATTGCAGGGCAAATGCGTGGTGTAGGCGTTGTATTCTCACGTTTCTTAGAAGTTGAAATTGAAACTGGCGTTTACATTGGTATGGTTATTGTCTTCTTCTATGCGGTACTCGGTGGTATGAAGGGCATTACTTATACCCAAGTAGCACAGTACTGTGTACTGGTATTTGCTTACTTAGTTCCTGCAATCTTTATTTCGATGATGATGACAGGCCACTTCTTCCCACAAACAGGCTTTGGCGCTACATTAATCGGCAGCGATGGCGTATACGTACTTGATAAACTTGATGGCTTAAGTGCTGAGCTCGGTTTTGCACAATACACTGAAGGCTCAAAGAGCATGATTGATGTGTTTGCTATCACTGGTGCCTTAATGGTGGGTACTGCGGGTCTTCCTCATGTAATCGTACGCTTTTTCACTGTACCTCGCGTTAAAGATACGCGTATTTCAGCGGCATGGACATTAGTGTTCATTGCTATTGTTTATACAACAGCACCAGCGGTTGCAGCATTTGCCCGTGTTAACATGATTGATACCATAAATGGTAAAGACGGAAGTGGTACTGAATACGCTGAAGCACCAGTATGGGTAAAAAATTGGGAAAGAACGGGCTTAATCACTTTTAATGATAAAAACGGTGATGGCAAAATGTTCTACACAGCAGGTAAAATTGATGATCCAAACAGCGCTAACGAAGTTAACGTTGACCGCGACATCATGGTACTTGCTAACCCTGAAATTGCTAACTTACCAGCATGGGTCGTGGCACTTGTGGCCGCCGGTGGTATTGCTGCGGCACTATCAACAACAGCAGGGTTACTGTTAGTTATTTCGACTTCGGTATCGCATGATTTACTTAAGCGGACCTTAAAACCAGACATTAGCGATAAACAAGAGTTACTCGCAGCGAGGTTGGCAGCCATGGTTGCGATTGTTATCTCCGCTTACTTTGGTATTAATCCGCCTGGATTCGTGGCGTCGGTGGTGGCATTTGCATTCGGCTTGGCCGCAGCAAGTTTCTTCCCGGCGATCATTATGGGTATCTTCTCTAAGAAGATGAATAAAGAAGGTGCGGTTCTAGGTATGGTTACAGGTATTACCTTTACTGCGGCATATATCATCTTCTTCAAGTTCATCAGCCCAGAACTAAATAGCCCTGAGCATTGGTTCTTAGGTATTTCACCAGAAGGTATTGGTCTAGTTGGTATGCTTATTAACTTTGCAGTTGCTGCAATCGTGGTTAAGTTTACCGCTGATACACCGCTTGAAATTCAAGAAATGGTTGAAGGCATTCGTAATCCTAAAGGGTCTAGTGAAGCTCACGCTCACTAACAACGCTGATACTCTATTAATTAATATTGATAGATCCAAAAGCCCGACTTAAGTCGGGCTTTTTATTTACCGTTGATAGCAGTACAGTGATCGTACGATTGTTTTTTGCGAGTAGACAAATGAATAATGAGCAACAGGAAGTCGCCCAGTTTGTGCTAGCACAAATGCCATTTAGCGACCTTGATAGCAGCGCAACAGATTACTTTGTAAAACATCTCGATGTTATTTATCTAACCCGTGAAAACCAAACGCAATGGCTGCAATCAGCCTCACCTAAGCTGTTTTTAATTCGCTCTGGTTTGTATGACTTAGTGGATGCAAAAGGCGATGTGATCACTCGTTTAGCACAAGGCGATTATTTTGGCTTTCCTTCACTGCTGACCGGCGAGGCAATTCAAAACCGTTTAGAAGTGCAAAAAGAGGGCATAGTTTATATGCTCAACCAAGATGCTTTCGACTACTTACGCCGTGAATATAAAACGTTTGAGCAGTATTTTGTGCGTGCGCATGCAAATCGGCTGCTTTCTTCACATTATAAAAGCCAAAACGATAGTTGGTCTGAACGTAAAATATCTGAACTGATGTCACGTAAAGCGGTCACATTATCGCCCGATGCAAGTATTCGTCAAGCAGCTAAAAAAATGAAAGAGCACGGCGTGTCTTCGATTATGGTGACAGAATTTGAACGCTTAGTTGGTGTGGTTACAGATCGCGATTTACGTAACCGAGTATTGGCAGATGAAATCGATCCCAAACAAGCGGTTAGCATTATCATGAGTGTCAAACCCAAGTTTATTTTTGAAAATAACCGTGTTTTTTCAGCTCTGCATTTAATGCTCAAACATAACATTCATCATTTACCAGTGTTGGATGAACACCATAAAGCGTTGGGTATGATCACCAGCACAGACTTATTACGTCAGCAAAAGAGCGACCCCGTACAATTGATTGGCCGTATTTATAAAGCTCGCAGTGTCGCCGATTTAAAGCGTTATGCGGCAGAAGTACCAGAATTACTGCGTAGTTTTTCTCATAATATTGATGATATATCTTTAATAGGTAAATTACTCAGTGGCTTAACTGATGCGTTAACCTCACGACTAATATATTTATTCCAAGAAGAGTGCGGTGCCGCTCCTACTAGCTTTAGTTTTATTTGTTTTGGCTCTCAAGCGCGTGAAGAGCAAACCTTACATTCTGATCAAGATAACGGCTTATTACTACCTGATGACTTAAGCGAGCAACATCAAGATTACTATCGCCGCATGGGGGAGTTTGTTTGCGAACAGTTGGTTGAGTGCGGTATTAAACGCTGCCCAGGTAATATTATGGCAAGCAGCGAATTATGCAGAATGAGTATATCGGATTGGTGTGAGCGCTTTTTTAACTGGATCAAAAGCCCGACACCTGAAGCAATGCTCAACTGTAAAATATTTTTTGATTTACGTTTTATTGAAGGCTCAACGGCACTTTACACTGCATTTTGTGAGCAACTAACCCGAATTTCTCGCAACGAATTATTTTACGCCGCAATGGCAACCGATATTAAATCTAACTCAGTACCAATTGGTTTATTTAATCAGTTTAAACTCGAAAAAGATGCGAAACAGCACAAATACATCGATTTGAAAAAACGTGGCGTGGTGATCATTAACGATATTGTTCGTCTATATGCGTTAAAAGCAGGCATACGCCGAGCGAACACCCAAGAGCGCTTAGATGCATTACTGAAACATTCATTGTTAAGTAATCACGATGTATATAATTTGAAAGACTGCTGGCGATTTTTAACTCAGTTACGTTTGCGCACGCAAATAAACGAAGAAGGGCTACCGAGTAACTGTATTAACCCAGATAAACTAAACTCCCTTGAACGTCATCAATTAAAAGAAGCCTTCTATTTACTCAAGCTCGCACAACAAGCTGCGGCATTTAAGTTTGCTCGTGGAAGTTTATAAATATGTGTTTTGCTATGAATAAGGTGACAAGCTAAGTGGTTAAACGTTGGTTGAGTCACTATTTTGCGCGTAGGCAATTACTTGCTGAAAATGCATTAACGCAGCGCTATATAGTGATTGATTTAGAGTTGACTGGACTGGATCCAAAACTGCATGAAATCGTCTCGATTGCGTGGGTGTTGATAGAAAAGCAATGCATTAAATTGAGCCAAGCTCAGCACGCCATAAATAAAGAAGTGCTGCGCCTTGAGCAAAGTCCTGTTTATCATGGAATTGCCCAGCAAGATGTCGCTAATGGAAAAAGCTTAGCGGCTATTTTAGCTAAGCTAAGCGCTCATTTTTCGGATGCTATTTTGGTGTTTCATAATGCTACTTTAGATTGGGGATTTTTAAAGCAGGCATTTCAAGCACATAATATTGATGTGCAGCCTTTATTGATTATTGATACTTTTCAGATTGAAAAAAAGCGCCTGCACCAACAAGGCTATGAAATAGGCTTAGACGATTTAACTCTCAGTGCCTGCAGGGCGCGGTATGAGCTACCTCATTATGGTTGCCATCATGCACTTACCGATGCCATGGCTACCGCTGAATTACTGTTAGCACAATGCCATCAAATTAGCCGTGGCAATGAACTAAAGTTGGCTGAGTTGGTTTAAACCTAACGCTGATTAATTACACTCTACCGTTCTCATTATTATTAATATATATCCTAGCTGAACAACTGTTTTAATTGTTAACTATATCGCGCCGTAAGTATTAATTTTTATTCTTAAAAACAGGCTTTTATCGTAATCTTTTTAGGTACTTTATTTGCTATTGTAGAGCACTAACATTTACTTTCTCGTTTGGTTTTTATCTATGAAAAATAATTTACTGCCATCTTTAGCTGGCGTTTTAGTGAGCTTGTTCGCCGTATGGTGGTTACATGGGTTTTTATTGGTTGACCGCTGTTTAGATAGTGGTGGGGCTATTAATCATAAAACAAACTTATGCGTGGGCGCAAACGAGCAAATAATAGAACTTGCTACACCGTCAGGTATGTTAGTTATTTATGGTGTGGTGATTATGGCTTTGTCGCTATCAGTCAGTGTACTGCTGAAAAAGCTAGGTAAGCGCTAAGTTTTGAATTGAAGAGCGAACACGGCAGTTCGCTCTTAACTTTGAATGCTAACTGATAAAGCTCGCTGGCATTTTCACAGCAATTACGCTGCCTTTAACACAGATCACGTTGTTCGCTGATAGCGTGATGTCGACAATCACTTTGTTGGGTTTTACTTCAATGAAGCTACCTATTAGCTGCAGCTCTACCCCCATTGGAGTCGGCGCTAAAAAGTTAACATTTAAAGCCCCTGTAACAAAACGAAATGCAGGTTGAGTCCCCATCTCTCGCTCTGCATATCGATAAGCTATAGCAGCGGCACTGCCTGTACCATGGCAGTCAATCAGGGACGCAAGCAGCCCACCATAAACAAAGCCAGGGATTGCTGTATGGCAAGGTTGCGGCGTAAAGTGGGCGATAGTTTTATCGATATTGCCTTGATTTTGCTCATCCTGATACCAATAACTTTTTAATTGGTGACCCTGCTCATTGTTTTTGCCACAGCCATAACAATGGCTGAGCTCATCGGGGTAATAATCTTGAAAGGCTATATTGTTCATTAAAACTCCTAGTTCTAATTGGGTTATCCGATGACTCGTTGATCATCAATCACTTTGCCATCATCAGCTAAGCTGCCTAGCTCGACCAACTCAACACTGCCATTTAATTTTGTGTATTGTTTTAAGTTATCTAGCAATAATCCGGTGAGTTCCAGTTTAGTTAGCTCTGATTGGTCTTGATCGTATTCACACAATAGCTGCATTTTGTCTTGATGATCTTGTAGCTTGACCACTAAGCGCATTTTCTTTATCCCCTTAACACTGAGCCTAATTCGCTCTATTTGTTGAGGATGAACAAACATACCTTTTATTTTCGTGGTTTGATCGGCTCTACCTAACCAACCTTGAATGCGCATGTTAGTGCGACCACACGCACTTTGCCCAGGCTTGATAGCCGATAAGTCACCGGTTGCAAAACGGATTAACGGATAATCAGTATTGAAACTGGTAATAACCACTTCACCAATCTCACCATCTGCGACTGGAGTGAGGCTGCCTGGGCGCACAATTTCGACAATTAAATCTTCAGCGATAATTAACCCATCGTCAGCAATGGTTTCATAGCCAATTAAGCCTACATCGGCACTTGCGTAAGCCTGTAAGGTGTTGATACCTTGTTGTTTAAACGACTCGCGCAGTTCATGAGATAATGCCTCTCCAGTCACCAGTGCTTTTTTGAGGCTGCTAACGTCACGTTTAGTTGCCTGCGCTTTATCCAGTAATATTTTTAAAAAAGAGGGAGTGCCACAATAACCTTGCGGGTGTAAATCTTCTATTACGTCAAGTTGTTGATCTGTTTGCCCTGGGCCTGCGGGTATAACCACACAGCCACACGCACGCGCCCCTGAATCAAGAATAAAACCGCCAGGAGTCAAATGGTATGACAAACAATTTTGTACTAACTCACCTGCTCTAAACCCCGCAGCATGAAAGGCTTGGCCCATTCGCCACCAATCTTGCTGGCAATTTTCAGGGTCATAAATAGGCCCCGGTGATTGAAAAATTCGATTTATATGGCCACTTTTAGCTGCGAGACCGCCAAGCGGAGGCTGTTGCTTTTGTATGTCTAAAAGGTCAGATTTTCTGGTGATCGGCAAAGTCGCTAGTTGTGAGCGAGTAGTGATATTCGTGGCATCAATGTTCGCTAATATAGCCTGATAATAGGGGCTGTTATTTTTTGCATAGGTAATAAAGTCAGCTAAACGGGACAATAAATTTTGTTCTCTGGTTTCAGAGTGTTGATGTTCATTGGCATGATAAAAATGGCTCATAATAGCTCCAGTAACATAGAAAAAGTAGAGAGATAGATAGGTTGATTACAACCAGCGTTTGCGACGTTTATATGACTTAAGATCTTTAAAGCTTTTACGTTCTTCGTTACCTCCACCGAGGTAAAACTCTTTTACATCTTCGTTGTTTAAAAGCTGCTCTTGTGTGCCATCTAATACAACTTTCCCTGATTCAATAATGTAACCATAATTAGCCGCTCTCAGTGCATAGTTGGCATTTTGTTCTACCAACAGCATAGTAATACCTTGATCTTGGTTAATCTTTTTTATGATTCCGAACACTTCTTTAACCAATAATGGCGATAACCCCATCGATGGCTCATCGAGGCAAATCATCTTTGGACGTGCCATTAATGCACGGCCAATTGCCAGCATTTGTTGTTCGCCACCTGATAAATATCCAGCTAAGCCTGTGCGTTCTTTTAAGCGAGGGAAATAGTGGTACACCATTTCAATGTCTTGATTTATTTGTGCGTCTTTGCGGGTAAAGGCGCCGAGTTTTAAGTTTTCTAGAGAGGTCATATCTTCGATGATACGACGCCCTTCCATAACCTGAAACAATCCACTGCGCACCACATCTTCGGCATTTTTATTGTCTATTCGTTCGCCCATAAAGGTAATGTCGCCTTTAGTGACTTCGCCATTTTCAGTTTTTAATAAGCCAGAAATGGCTTTTAAGGTGGTTGATTTTCCTGCGCCATTTGGCCCAAGTAGGGTGACTATTTCACCCTCTGGCACATCTAAACTAACACCACGTAAAACTTGGATGACTTCATCGTAAACAACTTCAATATTGTTAACGCTTAGAATTGGTGATGCAGGTTGTATTTTTATAGCTGCTTGTGACATAGCTAACTCCGTGAAAAATTAATAATTTATCAGCGGATGAAAATAACGAGATGCTTCATCCGCTGCTATGTTTAACGAGCTATTAAAAACCTAACCACGCATCACGGCGCTCAATGGTTACCAGTGATAACTCTTCAACGACGACATTGCCTTCGTTATAGTTGCCTTTGTAAATGTAAACTTGGTTAGTGCCACGGTGATCTTGTTCACTCCAGTTGCCCGCAAGGCATACGCCTTCAAGTCCTGCTGGTACCCAATCTTTACGGGCATACATGGCTTTTTTAATATTTTCACCGGTTATTCCGCCGTTATCTTTTGCCCATTCCATAGCCTCTTTCATAAAGAATGTTGAGCACACGCCACGAATGTAATGATGAACACGCTCTTCTTGGCCTGAAGGGTCTGATTGTTTTGAAATCTCCCTAACGAGTTTCATGCCAGGTACTTGATCAGTCCAAAACGGCGTCATAGCTGGAAATACATAATCTTTAATGCCTTCGCCCGCAGCTTGGAATATTTTTTTATCGCCCCCCCATATATTCGACATAAACTGAATATCGGTACCAACGGTGTTACATGATTTAACTAAAGACAATACTGAACCACCTAGATTGCCTATATATCCGTAATTTGAGCCTGAGCTTTTTAAGCTTAAACATTGCGCTTTAAAATCACCTGGTTTCATCGAAATAACAACCGCAGGTTGTACATCAAAGCCTAATTCGGTGGCGTACTCTGCACAGGCTTCTTTCGGTGCATTAGGGAAGGGGTGATTTGCACCAATATGAGTAAACTTAGGTTTGCCTTTGCCCCCCTTTTTTTGCCAGTCCTCAGCTGCCCACTGGACTAAACCGCGGCACGCATCTGAATAGGATGCGCCGTAAAAAAAGTTATAAGGAGCTGGTTTCTTTGTATGTGGGTTTTTACCCATAGGATCCGTTAAGTGGCCAGAGTAAGACGCTGAAAATACTGGTAGTTTATCTTTGGCTACAAATGAGATCAGTGCTTCGGTATCAGCGGTGCCCCAGCCTTGCATGGCAACCATGTTTTTACGCGAATGCCACTTTTTATAAGCGGCAATCGCTTGCGGCACTTTGTAAGCGTAATCAATTGTTTCATATTCGAGTTTAGTGCCATTGATGCCACCATTTTCGTTAATGTAAGCTAGGGAATCACGCACGCCGTCAGCGTAATTTTTACCAACAAAAGCTGTCGGGCCACTCATATCAGCTAGATGACCAACAAAGACTGAGTCTTCAGCGAATGTTTGTTGGCTGGTGCACAGCGCGCTTACTATTAATAGAGACGTTAATTTTGCCTTATGATTGTGCATAACTATTTCCTTTTTCTTTTTATGGCTAGATTGCCAATTATTTACGCATTAATGATGCTCATGTGTGTTGTATATGCTTAAGTTAGTGTCTATTGATTAGTACGAGAACGGGTAAAACTTCCAATAGTTTTTAATTTGTGCCCAGCGGTGTGCCATGCCTTGCGGCTCAAAAATAAGGAATAAGATAATCACTAAGCCAATGGCCATTTCTTTGATATAGGCCAGGCCATCAACCACCATTGGAATATTGCCCCAGTCGGTCATTTTCATTAAACCTACGCCGCTTTCGAGTACTTCTGGTAGAAACACCATAAACACCACACCCATTAAGGTGCCTTTAATTGAGCCTAAACCGCCGATGATGATCATGGCTAAGAATTGGATCGACATAAATAAAGTGAACCCTTCAGCAGACACATAGCCTAAGTAATGGGCATATAAGGCACCGCCAATACCGGCATAAAAAGACGATATACCAAAAGAGAGTAAGCGATATTTATTGAGCTTGATGCCCATGATCTCAGCTGATAGATAATGGTCACGTACTGCAACAAAGGCGCGACCATCACGACTGCGCATCAGATTACAGCCCCAAATATACATAATAACTAAGGCTGCTAAGGCGATATAAAAGAAACTTTCATCGCTATTAAAAACAAAGCCAAATATACTAATTGGGTCGGCAGATGAGCCAGCAGAACCACCAGAAAACCAGTCAGCACGGGCAAAGAAGTCTTCTAAAATAAACTGCGCAGCCAGTGTGGCTATAGCTAAGTACAAGCCTTTAATTCTTGAGGCCGGTAAACCAAACATCATGCCTACAGCCATTGTTAAAAAACCAGCCAGTGGAATACACAGCAATACAGGAATACCAAAGGAGATATTGAGCCATGCTGATGCAAAAGCACCAAAGCCAAAAAATGCGCCATGACCTAATGAAATTTGTCCGGTGTAACCGACCAAAATATTGAGCCCTAGTGCGGCTATCCCTAAATATGAAATTTGAATAAATAGGGTTAGGTAATATGCATCGACTAAGTATGGCGCTGCACATAATAGGGCAATTGCGAAAATTGCCACATTTTTGATGGTTGTTGTTTCAAAAATTGTATTATCTTGTTTATAACTGGTGCGGAAATCGCCGCAGGGTCTCATGGTTAAACTGGACATAATAAACTCCTAAAATTTACCTTTATCTGCACTTGTTAGGCGCTATTGATGCACCTAAATTGGCTTGATTAAATACGTTCAATATCTTTTGTGCCGAACAAACCGTATGGTTTGAACCAAAGGATGACGAGCAACACGTAAAATGGTGCGATGTCATACATATTGCCAACATGCAGATATTGGCTGTCGAAAAACTCAGCGACATTCTCTAATACACCAATGATCAAACCACCGACAATAGCGCCGATGATAGAATCTAAACCGCCAAGAATAACTGCAGGGAAAACTTTGATGCCAATTAATGACAGTGAATTTGAAACCCCGTTTACCATGCCAATAACAATGCCAGCTGTGGCTGAAACCGTAGCAGCAATACCCCAGCTCATAGCAAAAACTTGTTTTACCGAAATACCTAAGCTTTGTGCAATCTGTTGATCAAAGGCTGTGGCTCGCATTGCTAAACCGTATTTTGAATGTTTAAAGAATAGATAGAAGGCAACCATAATTATTAAGGCGATTACGGTGCTCATTAAGTAAGCGGCTTCAATGTTCAAGCCAAATATTTGGATGCTATTAGTGGTAAATACTTGCGGGTAACTTTGCGCTGAAACACCAAAAATCCATTTCATCAAGGCTTGAAAAAAGATTGATAAGCCAATGGTGATCATGATCACTGAGATAATAGGTTCACCTATCATCGGGCGTAAAACAATCATTTGCAGCAGCACACCAAAGATTGCCATAAAGGCCATTGTCAGTAAAAAGCCCACTACAAAAGGCAGCTCTAAATAAATCAGTACTGCCCAGCATACCCAGGCACCCACTAATAAAAACTCACCTTGGGCAAAGTTTACAATTTGCGTTGATTTGTACACTAATACAAAGCACATCCCAACGACGCCATAGAGTAAGCCGACAATTAAACCATTGACGATTAGTTGAATTAGCAATTCAAAATTCATGAGACTCTCCGTGTTATGTTGATAGTGTTATCAGCAGCCGTGCAGGCTGTTTCGATCAGCGAAGTGACTTTAAGCTGGGTTTGAATACGGGTTTTAGTACCATCTTGAAATACCACCATGGTATCAATATCAACATTTTCCTTGTTGTCATAAATGGATGAAATAATGTCGCCATATTTATCCGCAATAACACTACGGCGAACTTTACGGGTTCGTGTTAATTCGCCATCATCGGCATCAAGTTCTTTGTAAAGTAATAAAAATTTATGGATTTTTTGTGATTCAGGAAGTGACTCATTGACGCGCATTATTTCTTCGCCAATTTTTTCGTACACTTCAGGCAGGGTTGATAAGTTGGTGTAGTTGGTAAACGACAGCCCTTGTTGCTCAGCCCATTTCGCAACAATACTAAAACGAATACAAATGATGGCTGATAGATAAGGCTTTGCTTTACCTAAAATAACGGCTTCGCCAATAAATGAAGAAAACTTAAGTTTGTTTTCTATATATTGAGGAGAATATTGTGCGCCGTCGCTGGTGCAAGCGAGATCTTTGATCCGATCAATCACCACTAAATGGCCAGACGGTTTAAAGTAACCGGCATCACCTGTTTGCATCCAGCCGTCAATCACGTCTTCATCATAGGCTTGTTGATTATTAAGGTAGCCACTAAACATTCCGACTGTTTTAGCAATAACTTCGCCAATACCGGCTTTATCGGGATTAATGACTTTAATTTGTGCATTATCAAACGCGACGCCAACACTGTCGTAGTCAACATCGGCTTCATGATGGATGGTGTAAGCTCCGCACATTTCTGTTTGGCCGTAGAGTTGGCGTAAAGGCACACCAATGGTTTGGAAAAACTTAAAGGTGTCAGGCCCCATCGCAGCTCCGCCGGTGGCAGCCGATTTTAAGAATGAAAAACCGAGTCGATCACGAAGTGCTTTTAGCAGTAGAATTTCAGCTAGCCATGATTTTTTGCCTGTTACTTGGCTTTGCTCAGCCAGCTTCATGGCAAAATTAAATAGCTTTCTTTTAAAAGGTGTTGAATCCATCATACGGGTTTGTACGTCAGCTAAAATGCCTTCCCATACCCGTGGTGCTAATAGTACAAAGCTGGGGCCAATTTCTCGTAGGTCAGCCATGAGTGTTTCTTGTTCTTCAACAAAATTTACAATTTGACGGGCGATCAGTGCTTGGCCAATTGCATAGACTTGCTCCATGATCCAAGGTAAGGGCAATACAGATACATAGTTGTCGCCAGCTTGACGCGGGTCAGCACGTAAATATGAACTACAGTGCTTAATAAAATTGCCACCATTGAGTAGGGCAATTTTGGGTTTTGATGTGGTACCTGAAGTGGTGCAGTAAATAGCAATGTCGTCAGGGGCTGAGGCATCTATCATGGCTTGATAACGATCAGGGTATGCTTGTTCGAGTTCTTGGCCCAGTATGTATAGGGTATTGATATCTATAAGTCGCGAGTCGTTGTATTTGCGCATACCTCTTGGGTCGCAATAAACAATGAATTTTACTTGCTCTATGCCATCACCTAAATCAAGTAATTTATCGCATTGCTCTTCGTTTTCAGCAATCACAACGGTTGCGCCACTGCTAGCGAGTAAATAGATTACTTCGTCATGCATTGAATCTTGATAAATACCTAATGAATGGCAACGTAAAGCGTGAGCAGCAATTTCGCCCCATATCCATTCTGGGCGGTTATCACCAAGTAAGGCAATGGTATCATCTGTATTCACGCCTTTGTTACTCAACGCGAGCGACAACCACTTTACTTTATTGTTATATTCGGCCCAGCTGAACTCGTTCCAAATACCAAACTCTTTTTCTCGCATCGCCACCATATCAGGCCAATGCGTGGCATTGTGTTGTAGAATTTTGGGGAAGGTATTCAGTTCACCCATCTCAAAATCTTGATTGATTTGGCTAGTCATTAACTTACCTCCTCTAAGGTGGCTGGCTCTGCGTCGTCTTCAAGACCAAGGTAGGCACGTTTAACATAGGGGTCAGCCATGACTTCGTGTGGTAAACCAGAAATTAATTTTTTACCAAAATCCAGCACCATAACTTCATGAGAAATATCCATTACAACTCCCATATCATGTTCAATCATAACGACCGTAATACCGAATTCTTCATTTAAATCGAGGATGTATCTGGCCATGTCTTCTTTTTCTTCCAGATTCATTCCAGCCATTGGTTCGTCAAGTAAAATCAGTTTTGGGTTTAGAGCCATTGCACGAGCTAATTCAACGCGTTTACGAAGCCCGTAAGACAAGGTGCCAGCGATGGATTTTCTGATATGAGAGATCTCAAGGAAGTCGATCACTTCTTCTACTTTTCTACGGTGAGCGAGTTCTTCTTTTTGCGCCCCAGAAGCCCAATATAACGGCCCTGTTAACCAATTGTTTTTTAATAAGTGATGGCGACCAACCATAATATTATCGAGCACTGACATATGGCCAAATAAGGCTAAGTTTTGAAAAGTACGGCCCATACCTAAGTCTGCGCGGTCATTGGGTTTTAAGTGGGTAACATCTTGATCTGCAAAGGTGATTTTTCCACTGTTAGGTTGATAGCGGCCAGAAATGCAATTGAGCATTGATGTTTTACCAGCCCCATTTGGGCCAATAATTGAAAATACAGAGCCTTTAGTCACCGAAAAACTAACATCTGTTAAGGCTTTAACACCACCAAAGGCTAGCGATATTTGCTCTATATTGAGTATCGATGTTGTCATACTCATACTCCTAAATTTAACTGAGAATAAAAATGAATAACGAATGCGTTGAAAAATAAGAGGGGGTGAACCCTCTTTAAAATGTATTAACGGTTGGGGTCGTTATTACACACAACAAACATTAGAAAGTGTTCTGTCAGCTAGAGGATGTATCTCATTGTGGCTTGTAGGTAATTTGAATCTTTATCTAACTCATCAATTGAAAAGTTACCGACTTCAATACCCACTTCGAGTTCTTTAGTTAAGTTTTGAAAGAGGTTTATACCCCATTGCGTACGCTCACGATTGGATACATCTCCATCAACTTTGCCGTACAGCACGCTTGAACGCAGTGAATCATTCCAAAAATGACGATAGGCAACTAATACAGAGGTAATATCTTCAACTTCTTCACCATAGAGATCTTTAACAGCCGCAGCCCCTACATAGCGGCCTAAATCACCTTTATGAATTTGTAGGCGTAAGTCATCTTTTCCTGTTGTTTTAATTCGTGCCGCAACAGATGCGCCAAAGGCGCTTTCAGTGTTACCTGATAAGGTATGTAATTGCCGTGCTAAGCCAGAAATAGAGACATTGCCCCAATCACCTTTGATGTTATAGCGTGCGATTAAATCAGGAATATTATCGTTTGCGGTATCGCCCCCCCAGCTCTCAGGATTTTCAATGGATACTTGGAAGTTGCCCATGTTATAACGTACTTGTCCTTGACGAATAAATACTAGACCTGTTGTTGCGCCAGCAAAATCGGCAGTTTCAGGAATTGCGCTAGTATTCATAAAGGTTGACCAAGTTTGGCCAACAGTGAGATCTTTGTAGTTTATAAAAGCATGTCGGATGCGCGGGTTAGCTGAGTTAGAGACAATTTCATTACCGCCGCCGCCCCAAAAATCCATTTCGATGAAGCCTGTTATCTCGCCGTGTTGGTATTTAGTATTGAAACGGGTTTCGTTAGCAAAGATACGAAACTGGGATGCGTCTTCTTCTAAAGCAATGCCATCACCAATCCAGTAATCACGATAGGCAATGTCACCGTCAACGTATCGTGCATCAATTTTAATGTAGCCACCGAAGGTTAATTTATCGTTTTCAGTTATGTTGATCTCGTAGCCTGCCAGTGCGGATGTACTGGCAGTAAGAAAAGCAGATGTAAGCAGTAATTTTTTATATTGTGTGTTGAACATCGACCAAATTCCTTTGTTATTATGTGTGATTCATACTAGGTGAGTCGAAAAAATCAACAATTGTAAATAAGGGCTAGTACCTTGCGCTTAGTCCTTTAGTCCAATGTTATATGCTGTGTTTTACGGGCAAAGTAAGCATTGAAAATAATAATAAATACAATTTGATACAAAGAAGAGCGCGATGTTTTCTAATTGGTTGTTGGTTAGTGTAAGTATTGGTTACATTAGTTTGTTATTTCTAATTGCCCACCTTGGGGGCAAGTATCGACATAAGCTAGTTGCCAAACAGCATGCTATTATTTATGCCTTATCATTAGGGGTTTACTGTACGTCTTGGGGGTTTCTAGGTACTTCAGCGCAGGCGGCAAATAGCTCTTTTTCTTATATTTCGGTTTATTTAGCCCCTATTTTATTATTTATATTTGCTTGGCCTTTTATTCAGCGGATCATAAAAACCTGCCTCAAACTCAAAAGTACTTCCATTGCTGATTTACTTTCGGCTCGGTTTGGTAAATCACAAAGCTTAGCCTTGTTGGTAACGTTAGTGGCCATGATTGGCACCTTGCCTTATATTGCTTTGCAGCTTAAAGCGATTGTTTACTCTTATAAAATTTTACAGCAAAGCCAAGATTTTCCGATTTGGCAATTAGGTTTAATCGTTAGCCTGATTTTAGCTGGATTCACCATTATCTTTGGCATTCGAACTATCGATGTAACAGAGCGTCATCCCGGCGTCATGATAGCGATTGCCTTTGAATCGTTAGTTAAACTGATCGCTTTTTTACTTGTTGGCTTATTTGTATCATTTGTTATTTATGATTCCCCCGCTGATATTTGGCAAAAGTCACAAGATTACGTGTCCTTATCGCAGCAGTTTGAAAGCTATAACCTAGTAGGTATGGTGGGTTTATTGATCATCGTTATGTCAGCTTTTTTATGTTTACCAAGGCAATTTCAAGTTATGTTTGTTGAAATTAAAGAGCAAAAAACCAGTAATTTAGCACGTTGGTTATTGCCTATTTATATCTTGGTATTCGCATTTTTTGCAGGCCCTATAGGCCTTGCTGGCACATTAAATTATGGACACTCTTTAGACCCTGACGCGTATGTTTTATTTTTGCCCGCTTATAACGGCCAAGAGTGGTTGTCGCTATTTGCATTTTTAGGAGCGGTTTCTGCGGCAAGTTCAATGGTAATTGTATCGACCATTGCTTTGAGTACTATGCTCAGTAATGAAATTGTTTTTCCATTAATTTTTAAATTAGCACCTCGTAAGCACCACGACTTTTTACACTTTCAATCCCGATTATTATTGATCCGAAAAATATTAGTGGTGGTGGTTATTGCACTTAGTTATTGCATGTTACTGGTATCTCCCCCTGATACGCTGGCATCACTTGGGGAGGTTGCGTTTGGCGCGATTGCGCAAATAGGGCCTGCATTGGTTGCTGCTTTTTTTTGGCGAAGAGCAACTCAAAAGGGCGTTTTTTGGGGCATGTTTTGTGGTTTCTCTATTTGGGCACTGTTTAATTTATTACCACAGCTTGGGTTTTATGCACACCCGTTAAGCAATACAAATTGGCCTGCTACAACGGTGGCTACCTTGTTTGGCTTGGCTATTAACCTTATTGTGCTGTTTATTGTTTCACAGCTTACTCGGCAAAATATTCGCGAAGAAATGCAGAGTAAATATTTCTATGAAACCGATAATAAACAAGATTCACATCTGCCTAAACAACCAAAAATAGATCGTCAGGAACTCGAGCTGTTAATTGCTCGCTTTATTGGTCAAGACAAAGCAGCCGAGTGCTTTGCTGAATTTAATCAATCACATAAAATTAAAAAGCATAAAACCTATAATGAGGCTTTATTACTGCATGCAGAGCAGACATTAGCGAGTGTAATGGGCTCGGCATCAGCCAAATTGGTGATTTCTTTTGCTTTGGCTGGTCGTGATATCGCATTTGATCAAGTTGCTAAAATTGTTGAGGATAACTCTACTCAACAACTTGAATTTAGTCGTTCAGTATTGCAAGGAGCGATTGAAAATACCAGTGAAGGGATCTCTGTGATAGATGCTAATTTGAATTTAGTAGCATGGAATAAGCAGTATCTAGATATTTTTAATTACCCTAAAAATTTAATCTATATTGGTTGCCCAATTAGCCAGTTGATCCGCTTCAACCTTAGCAATCAAAATCGCTATATACATAATATTGAGGGGCAGGTTAATAAACGTCTTGAGTACTTAAAAGCCGGTAGTAAGCATAAATCAGAGCGAAAGTTAGCCAATGGTAAGGTGCTGTTAATTGAAGGGAACCCAATACCTGGTGGAGGATTTGTGATGATTTTCTCAGATATTACGGAGTTTCGCCGAGCAGAAAATTATTTAAAAGAAGAAAACACCGATCTTGAAAGTCGTGTTCTTGCGCGCACGACAGAATTAGAACTAGCAAACTTAGAGCTTGAAAAAGCCAATCGAGAACTCGCTGATGCAAGGTTAAAAGCAGAGCAGGCTCATTTGAAAAAGAGTCAATATTTAAGAGCCTGTAGTCATGATCTTTTGCAACCATTGTCGGCTGCTCGGTTGTTTTCTTCTGCGGTATGTTTGAGCCCTAGAGTGTCAATACAAGAGCGTGAGCAAATTAAGAAAATTGATAATTCGTTAGAGATAGCAAATAACCTATTACTTGATTTAAATGAAATTGCGCGGATTGAAAGTGGCAATATCACCCCTGTTTTCAATGACATTGCACTGGAGCGGGTATTTAGTATGTTGCATTCGGAGTTTTCTGCCTTGAGTAAAGATTATAAAATTGATTTTCGCTGTCACTCAAGTCAATTATTTATCCGCACAGATCTAACTTTGCTAACGCGGATTGTGCAAAACTTTTTAAGTAATGCATTTCGCTATGCAAATAACGGTAAAGTATTGCTGGGTTGTCGTCGTAAGGGCAATTACTTAAGTATTCAAGTAATTGATAACGGACCTGGCATCCCCGAAGATAAGCAGCAAGAAGTATTTGAACAATTTACACAATTATCGACGCAAATGATTGGCCCTAAAGGCTTGGGGTTGGGTTTAAATATTGCACAAAGCCTGGCTAATATTCTTGAGCATAAGGTTGGCTTGGTATCAGAGCCTGAGCATGGCTGCTTGTTTAGCGTTGAAGTACCGATTGTAAACCGTGTACAGCAAACAAAGCCGACACTTGCCCCTAAGAATATGACTTTGCAAGGAGTTGGGGTGCTATGTATTGATAACGAAAAAGATGTTATTGCAGGTATGACCGAGCTTTTAACAGCCTGGAAATGTCGTGTATTTACCGCGACAACCGCAGCTGAGGCGTCTGCACTTTATAAAACACATGAAGATGAAATTGATATTCTCTTAGTTGATTATCAACTTAGTGCTGAACCAATGTTCCCCGCTAACCCTTTGCATATTGTAACAGTAGACTACTCTGAGCGTCAGGAGCAAAAGCCTCACTCGGAGCATCTTGATGGCTGTAATGGCATTGAATTAATCAAGCGTATTCGAGCAATCAGCCAGTATCCATTACCTGCGATTTTAATCACCGCAACAACTGATGAGTTAGTGCAAGTACAGGCAAAGCAAGCCGATATTGGCTATTTGCGGAAAATCATCAAGCCCGTCGCATTACGGGCGTTGATGAGTGCTTTATTAACTAAACAGCTAGAAAAAAATTATAATAGTTAATGGCGATGAAAAGGTGAAAGTGATGCTTGTGCCAGTTGCTGCTCGTTTAATAAAATCACGGCTTGAGTTCGACTTTTTACCCCAAGTTTTAAGTATATTGTGCTGGCATGGCTTTTGATTGTAGATTCAGACAAGCTAAGTTCGTAGGCGATTTGTTTATTTAACAAACCATCGGCAAACATGTGTAATATTTTATGCTGTTGGGGCGTTAATGTTGCTAACTTTTCTGCTTGCTGTTGCTCTGGCGTATTTTTATTGTGATCATCGGTGGGTGTCCATAGTTTGCCTTGTAGCACATCTTCTATTGCTTTTATCATCTCAGGGACGGGAGTTGATTTAGGTATAAAGCCTGCTGCACCCAGGCTCATCGCTTTGCGTATGGTATCAGGCTCTTCAAAACCTGATACTACAATCACCCCTATTTCAGGATACAGCTCACGTATATTACTCAGCGTATTAAAACCCTGTGCACCCGGAATATCAAGATCGAGTAAGATCAGATCAACATCTGTGGTGTTTGCTAATTTGTGCTCTAATTCGGGAATTGTTTCGGCTTCAAGTAGGCAAGCATTATTAAAGCTTGATTCCAGCATAAGTAATAGTGCTTGTCGAAACAGCGGGTGATCATCTGCAATTAAGATTTTTGTGTGTGTTGTCATTTTATTTCTAACCTAATGTTTAGATTAATGATCTTTTAGTTTCATCAATTGTTTTTTGATTGAATAGTGTTCGTTGTCTTGAATAAAGTAACGCTATTATAAAATAATTCAATAATAATAAACCTAAATAGCATAAATTGACTAAAATTCACTCGTGAAAATGAACCTATAAGCGCTGTTTTATTCTATGTTATGAGTAGATATCAGGAAGAAAGGAGAGGGAGTAAACATTTATTTAATCTTGCCTTTTATATTCAGATTAAAGGTCGATTACCAAAATTGCAGCATCAAAAGCAGGCTTAACACATTTATTTAACTTTCCCTCTTATAATCAAGACAAAGGTCGATTACCAAAATTGCAGCATCAAAAGCGGGCTTAAAACATTTATTTAACTTTCCCTCTTATAATCAAGACAAAGGTCGATTACCAAAATTGCAGCATCAAAAGCAGGCTTAAAACATTTATTTAACTTTCCCTCTTATAATCAAGACAAAGGTCGATTACCAAAATTGCAGCATCAAAAGCGGGCTTAAAACATTTATTTAACTTTCCCTCTTATAATCAAGACAAAGGTCGATTACAATACGCGCATCTAAAAGGCAGGTTGCCTTTATCTGCAAGCAACTAGAGTGGATTTTCTTCTTCATGGCAATCAAACTTGCAATCAATGGTTTTGGTCGAATTGGTCGAAATATTGTTCGCGCTCTTTATGAATCGGGCTTAAGCGACGAGATCAAAATTGTTGCGATTAATGAACTTGCTGATCCTCAAGGGATCGCTCATCTTCTTAAATATGATACGTCTCATGGCCGTTTTGCGTTTCCAGTTACTTTAGGTGAAGACACCTTATCGGTAGCGGGCGATACAATTGCTTTATTTGCAGAACAAAACCCGCGTGAATTACCTTGGCAGTTACTTGATGTTGATGTGGTTTTAGAATGTACTGGTGTGTATCACTCTCGTGAACATGCGCAGTTACATCTTGATGCTGGCGCAAAGAAAGTCTTATTTTCTCAGCCCGCAGATGCGGATGTTGATGCCACTATTGTTTATGGTATCAATGATGATGAACTACTCGCTGAGCATACGATTGTCTCTAATGGATCATGTACCACAAACTGTATAGTACCGGTGATTAAAGTACTTGATGATGCCTTTGGTATAGAATCAGGGGCGATTACGACTATTCATGCGTCGATGAATGATCAGCAAGTAATTGATGCTTATCATCATGATTTACGTCGTACCCGCGCTGCGAGTCAGTCGATTATTCCCGTTGATACTAAATTAGCTCGCGGTATTGAGCGTATTTTACCTAAGTTCCATGGCCGCTTTGAAGCTATTTCGGTGCGAGTACCTACTATCAATGTTACTGCGATGGATTTGAGTGTGACTGTCAACGCCGATGTTGATTTAAAAGCGGTGAATAAGGTATTAAAAGCAGCAGCGAGAGACCGCCTAGAAGGTATTTTAAGTTATACCGAAGAGCCATTGGTCTCGGTTGATTTTAATCATGACCCACATTCTTGTATTATAGATGGCACACAGACACGAGTCAGTCATAAACGACTGATAAAGTTGTTAGTGTGGTGTGATAATGAGTGGGGGTTTGCTAATAGAATGCTCGATACAGCACGAGTGATGATGGCAGCAAGTAATTAATATAAAAGTTCAAACCTAAAAATAAAACCTATATATTTCAAGTCAGTATCGTTAACTAAGGAGAAGTCCATGTCGGTCATAAATATGGCGGATTTAGATTTAAACGGCAAACGCGTGTTAATTCGTGAAGATTTAAATGTACCAGTAAAAGCAGGTAAAGTGACCTCAGATGCACGTATTCGTGCTGCATTACCGAGTATTAAATTAGCCCTTGAAAAAGGCGCTAAAGTAATGGTTATGTCACACCTAGGCCGCCCTACGGAAGGGGAATATGATGAAGCGTTTTCTTTAGCGCCAGTTGTTGATTACCTTAATGAAGCACTTGAACAAAATGTACGTCTTGAAAAAGATTACTTAAATGGCGTTGAAATTGCTGATAATGAAGTGGTCGTTTTTGAAAACGTACGCTTTAATGTTGGCGAAAGCAAAGATGACGAAGCGTTATCTAAAAAGCTTGCTGCATTATGTGATGTGTATGTAATGGATGCATTTGGTACCGCCCATCGTGCTCAAGCGTCTACCCATGGCGTTGGTTTATTTGCAGATGTTGCTTGTGCAGGCCCACTATTGGCGGCTGAATTAGAGGCATTAGGTAAAGCACTTGATAACCCAGCTCGTCCATTAGTGGCGATTGTGGGCGGCTCTAAAGTATCAACTAAACTAACAGTACTTGATTCACTTTCAACGATTGTTGATCAATTAGTCACTGGTGGCGGTATTGCAAATACCTTTATTGCTGCGGCAGGCTACCCGGTTGGTAAGTCATTATACGAAGCTGACCTAATTGATGAAGCAAATAAGCTAAGTGCGGCTGCTAAAAGTAATAATGGTGAAATACCAGTACCTACTGATGTGGTTGTTGGCAATGAGTTTTCAGAATCAGCCGTTGCAACATTAAAAGATGTTAGCGAAGTAACAGACACAGATATGATTTTTGATATTGGCCCAGATACAGCGAGCAAACTTGCAAAAATTATTGCTAATGCAGGTACTGTTGTATGGAATGGTCCGGTAGGTGTATTTGAATTTGACCAGTTTGGTAATGGCACCCGTGCTATTGCTCAAGCAATCGCTAATTCAAATGCGTTCTCAATAGCTGGTGGCGGTGATACGTTAGCAGCGATTGATAAATACGGCATTGCCGATAAAATTTCGTATATTTCAACTGGCGGTGGTGCTTTCCTTGAGTTTTTAGAAGGGAAAAAATTACCAGCAGTTGCTATGCTTGAACAACGCGCTAAGTAATTAGCGTTTACTCAATGTAGTTAGCAATCGTTAGTTTAGGCTGCTAACTACACTGAGTGTGATCAGATATTAAATACCTCTCACCCTTATTTAATAGCTGGTTTTGTATAACGGTAGATTTGGCAAGAGCCAATACTATCGAGGTGCAGTGATTGCACCGAACTCAACTATTCCGTTCGAACTAGGTAGTTTTGCGCGTGCGCAGCTATCGACAATTTGGAGAATACCAAATGGCTTTAATCAGTATGCGACAACTTCTTGATCATGCAGCTGAACATGGTTATGGCGTACCAGCATTTAACGTTAATAACCAAGAGCAGATCCGCGCTATTATGATGGCGGCTGACAAAACTAACAGCCCAGTAATTGTACAAGGTTCAGCTGGCGCTCGTGCCTATGCTGGTGCCCCATTTATACGTCATATGATTTTAGCTGCGATTGAAGAGTGGCCACATATTCCAGTGGTAATGCATCAAGATCACGGTACCTCACCTGGCGTTTGCCAACGTTCAATTCAATTAGGTTTTTCATCAGTGATGATGGATGGCTCGTTAATGAGCGATGGTAAAACACCATCATCATATGAGTATAACGTTGATGTAACGCGTAAAACTGTTGAACTTGCACACTCTTGTGGTGTGTCTGTTGAAGGCGAGTTAGGTGTGCTAGGCTCACTTGAAACTGGCGAAGCTGGCGAAGAAGATGGCGTTGGTGCTGAAGGTAAACTAACCACAGATCAAATGCTAACTGATCCAGAAGAAGCGGCCGATTTTGTAAGTAAAACCCATGTTGATGCCTTAGCGATTGCGTGTGGTACTTCACACGGCGCGTATAAATTTACACGTCCGCCAACGGATGATATTTTGGCGATTGATCGTATTAAAGCGATCCACGCACGAATTCCTAACACTCACTTAGTTATGCACGGTTCATCATCAGTGCCGCAAGAATGGCTTGAGATCATCAACCAATATGGTGGTGAGATCCCAGAAACCTATGGTGTGCCAGTTGAGCAGATCGTTGAGGGAATTAAGTTTGGTGTGCGTAAAGTAAATATCGATACAGACTTACGATTAGCATCTACAGGGGCTATTCGTCGCCATCTTGCGCTTAATCCAGCAAACTTTGATCCACGTAAGTATTTAGCTGAAGCGACAAAAGCAATGACAGAGATCTGTGTTGCACGTTATGAGTCATTTGGTACAGCGGGTCAAGCAGGTAAGATCAAACCAATCTCACTTGATGAGATGCACCTTAAATATTTAACGGGTGAATTAGATCCGAAAATTAAATAATTTAATTTATTAAGTTATAAAACAGCCAGTAGTGTTAAAGCTACTGGCTTTTTTATGCCTGATCGTAAAAGATCATTATTTTACCAAGCAGGGGCTTTGGGATCATTACTTTACTAACTGTGCTTTGTTGAGATCAGATTTTTACTAAGGATCAGCTTGATTGGCAGAGGTTTTGTTATAAAAATAGCCATTTCAAAGCTTTGTTGTATAAATGATCAACAACTTATGGCTTTGGCTAGGTAAAACACTGATCCCAGATCTAACTCGGTTGGTAAACGAATGATCCCTGAAATGAAACTTGGTAGGATTTTGATCTCTGTTAATGATCACCGATGTTAATAGGCGTTTTAATTGAGTTAGAGTGTGAAGATGCTTTCGTGGCTTACATCGTGATACTGTATAGTTGATTATTGAAAGGGGAATTTAATACAAAGTAGTAATGTAGCAATTATAAAGTATGATTTTTAAATGTGAAATTTGATAATGTATGCTAATTTTGTACCTTAAAAGGGTTTATTTTGCATTTTTTACCCCGCATTTCGATTTACACGTTACACTTTCATAAAAATGTCATACTTAGTCATAATAATGAAAACTAGTTCGATAACGAAAGAGATAAATTGGAATGTCACGTAAAGTACTTGTCGTCGATGACGAAGCACCGATCAGAGAGATGCTGGTTTTTGTATTAGAGCAAAATGGTTTTCAAGCGATTGAAGCGGAAGATTACGATTCAGCCATTGCAGCGATGGTAGAGCCTTATCCAGATATGGTGTTATTAGATTGGATGCTACCAGGTGGTAGTGGAATTCAAATTGCTAAAAAGTTTAAGCAAAGTGAATATACTCGCCAAATTCCTATTATTATGCTGACTGCTCGCGGCGAAGAAGAAGATAAAGTTCGCGGTCTTGAAGTCGGTGCTGATGATTATGTTACTAAACCATTTTCACCAAAAGAATTAATGGCGCGTATTAAAGCCGTTATTCGTCGTGTGTCGCCTACTTCATTGGAAGAAGCGATTGATGTACATGGTTTACGTCTTGATCCTATTTCACACCGTGTTACCTCTGAAGGTAGCGAGTTGGATATGGGACCGACAGAATTTCGCTTATTGCATTTCTTTATGACTCACCCTGAACGTGTTTATAGCCGTGAACAGCTACTAGATAACGTATGGGGGACTAATGTCTATGTTGAAGATAGAACCGTAGACGTGCATATTCGTCGCTTACGCAAAGCGATTGCACCGCTTGGTCATGACCGTTTAGTACAAACTGTACGTGGTGCAGGCTATCGTTTTTCCAGTAAATTATAAGTGTCATGGAGATGACCAAGCCAATAATTAATTTTGGCTTAAATTTACTTACTCTAAGGTAAAGTGAGTGTATGTATCGAGTTGTTAATAAGCAGGCGTTAGCAAAGCGTCTGTTTATCTATTTCCTACCTTTATTATTAATTGGCGTGCTTATTGGTGCGCCATTTTTGCTTTTATTTTTAGGATCTTTTTCACTGCTTGTTTGGCATTATCATCAACTCTATCGGCTCAGTGATTGGCTATTGAATCAACGTAGTTTTAATCCACCTGAAGGCGAGGGGGCATGGGAGCAAGTATTTGAAGGGATCTACCATTTACAACATCGCAACCGTAAAAAACGTAATGAATTAGCTGATTTGATCCGTCGTTTTCGCGATGGCGCAGAAGCAGTGCCTGATGCGGTTATTGTTCTACAACGTGATTTAAGTATTGTTTGGTGTAATCAACTAGCTTTGAAAGTGCTTGGATTACAGTGGCCAGCGGATCATGGTCAACGGCTTGACAACCTTATTCGCGATCCTAAATTTGCAAAATACATGCAAACGGAATTGTTTGATGAAGCATTAGAACTTGAAAGTGGTCACAGTGTTGAGCAAGTTTTAGAGTTTCGGGTAATGCCATATGCCAGCTCACAATTAATGGTTGTTGTGCGTGATGTCACGCGACTGAAGCAACTTGAGCAAATGCGCAAAGACTTTGTTGCCAATGTATCTCATGAGCTACGTACGCCATTAACCGTTGTTACTGGTTACTTAGAAATGTTTGATGGCGATATGGTGCCACCACCGGCAATGTGGAATAAAGCACAAGGTACTATGCTTGAACAGTGTAAACGCATGGATAGCTTGGTAAATCAGCTATTGTCGTTATCACGTATTGAAGGCGCTCGACGTCAAGATAATGATAAAGCGATCAATGTACCGCAGTTACTTAGCTATATTAGGACTGAAGCACAATCATTGAATCAAGACAAAGGGCATGAGTTGATATTTGATATTGATGCTAACGTCGATATAAAAGGCGCTGAAGAGGAGCTGCGCAGTGCCTTCTCTAATTTAGTGTTTAATGCTATTCATTATACCAAGGCGGGCGGTAAAATAACCGTAAGCTGGAAGCTAAAAGATAATCAAGCGTACTTTTCAGTAGTTGATAATGGCGATGGTATTGCACCAGAGCATATTAATCGTTTAACTGAGCGTTTTTATCGGGTTGATAAAGCACGTAGTCGTACCACCGGTGGCTCAGGGCTGGGTTTAGCCATCACCAAACATGTATTAACTCGTCACGATAGCCAATTGATAATTAAAAGTAAATTAGGCGAAGGATCATGTTTTTCGTTTGCTTTTAGTCGTGAAAAAACAGTGCTATTAAATAATTGAGCCAAAAAGCCAAAGTCATAAAAGTGTCATTTTAGAGTAATCTAACTGTCATCTATTCTCTTTAGAGTAGACGACAGTTAAGAAATGGACGAACAAAATCGGAGCAACCTAATGAGATTTAAAAACCTAGTAGCCGCAATGGGTGTGGCAGTAACAACATTTGTATCTGCACAAGCAATGGCAGTAGATACAGTTATTCCTGAGTATCAAAAAACCAGTGGTATTTCAGGTAATTTTTCATCTGTGGGCTCTGATACTTTAGCCAACATGATGACCTTTTGGGCTGAAGAATATAAACGTATTTACCCAAATGTGAACATCCAAATTCAAGCGGCTGGTTCATCTACTGCGCCACCGGCATTGACAGAAGGCACTGCAAACTTTGGCCCGATGAGCCGCAGAATGAAATCAAAAGAAATCGAAGCGTTTGAAAAACGTTACGGTTATAAACCTACTGAAGTACGTGTAGCGATTGATGCATTGGCAGTATTTGTTCATAAAGACAATCCAATTGAAGGTTTACGTATCGACCAAATCGATGCGATTTTCTCTTCAACTCGTAAATGTGGTGCTGATGCAGATGTGACTCGTTGGAGTGATGTAGGTTTAACGGGGAATTGGGCTGCAAAAGACATTCAGCTTTATGGCCGTAATTCTGTATCTGGTACTTACGGATACTTTAAAAACAAAGCGCTATGTAAAGGTGACTTCCGTAACAACGTGAACGAGCAACCAGGTTCAGCATCGGTAGTGCAATCAATTTCTTCATCAGTGAATGCAATTGGTTACTCAGGTATCGGTTATAAAACATCAGGCGTACGTACTGTACCACTGGCGAAAAAAGGCGATAACTTTGTTGATGCAACACTTGAAAATGTAGCAACAGGTAAATACCCACTGTCGCGCTTTTTATATGTTTATGTGAATAAACACCCGAATAAACCGCTTGCACCTATTGAAGCAGAGTTCTTAAAAATGGTGTTATCACAAGATGGCCAAAAAATTGTAGAGAAAGATGGTTATGTACCACTTTCTGGCAAGATGGCAATGGGCGAACTTAAGAAGCTAGGTCTTCTTTAAACTTAACGCCAACTATGAATTAATAAAAAAACCGCGCAATGTAAATTGCGCGGTTTTTTTATATCAACTAGGTTCAGGTTAGTTAAATAGCTTCTTTTTGAGCTGTTGATGGGCATTTAAAACGCGTTTACGTTTACTTAAACCTTGGCGCTTAAAGCTCTGAATTGGCATTACGCTAGGTTGCTCTTGCCCCAATGTAGGGATTGTAAAGTTAGCAACATCATCATTCGGTAATGCTATTTCTTGCTCATGTACACGTAAGGCTGCAAGGGTGTCGTTATTATCAACTTCACTCGGGCAAATAAATATGCCCATTTTACGTAATTTAACCCCTAAGCCTATGCTACTTGAATATCGTACAATTGGGGCTGCTAAGATCAATCCAACTAAGATCGGCGATAACCACCAAAAGAATACAGGCGTAAAGTAATAAGCAATACCGCCCCAAGCTAAGGCGATTAAGGTTGATAGTAATGTGTAACCTATCGCTTCTTGCCACGGAACCATGCGGCCTGATCGAGGCTGGGCGTCCCACGTTACTTTTTTACCTAAAAATACACACACCACAAAGTAGCTATGAAAAACCATCATCAGCGGGGCGATAATAATGGCAAACACGGTTTCAATGATTGAGCCTAAAATTAATTTAAATGAGCCGCCAAATTGTTTATTACGATGGATCAGTGTGACAATAATCCCCATTAATTTCGGTAATAATAACAACACAATTGTGACAAAAAGCAACGAGTTAATTAATTCTGTTTTTGCTATTTGCCAAGTCGGAAATAATTGATACGCCTGATTAAAATAAACATTACTGTTTAGTGCGCGGGTGACCGCATCTATGGTACTTAGCACTAACATTGATAACCAAATTAATGATGAAATATATGCCGTTGCACCTAATAAAAAGTGCAGCTTGCTGATTATTTTTAAACCCGACGCAGGTAACAAACCTAAATGTTGAATGTTGCCTTGCACCCAACGCCTGTCGCGAATAGCGTAATCTAAAATATTACTCGGTACTTCTTCGTAGCTACCTTGTATATCACTGAGTAATAATACATCCCAGCCAGAACGATGCAGCAACGATGCTTCGACAAAGTCATGGCTTAAAATTTCGCCGCCGAAAGGGGCATTACCTTTGAGCACCGGTAAACCGCAGCAATCAATAAACGCTTTAACCCGAATGACGGCATTGTGTCCCCAGTAATTAGCGTGATTAGTCTGCCAAAAAGCTGAACCGGTTGCTAGCATTGGACTATAAAGTACTGACGCAAACTGTAGAAAGCGACCAAAGAAGGTATCTTGCCTAACAGGGATCGGAATCGTTTGAATAAGCCCAGCTTGTGGATTGTTGATCATGCTGCTGGTGAGCTCAAGCATACACTGACCCGTCATGATACTATCTGCATCAAGTACAATCATGTGCTCGTATTTACTGCCCCAACGCTCGCAAAAGTCAGTTAAGTTACCTACTTTACGGTGTTTGTTATCTTCACGGCGGCGGTAAAAAGTTTGTTTGGCAAAATCACCTAGGCGTTCGGTCAAGGCATGCCACGCTTTTAGCTCATTGTTAGCTATTTCTTTATCTTGTGTATCACTTAATAAGTAGAAATCAAAATGCGCAAATTGGCCTGTTTTTATCAGTGAACGTAAGCTCACTTCAAAACCTGCGATAACTCGCTGTGTATCTTCATTGTAGATAGGCATAACGACAGCAGTTCTGGTTTTACTCAATGCTTGCTGATCAATTTCGATTGCTTTTTGGCGCGTCAGTGTCAGCGGGTCAATTCTAAATAATTGTAAAATAAATCCCATACAGCCACTGCAAAATGCGGTCACAATCCAAGTAAAGGTAATTGAAAACAGCGCAAGTAATGCATACTCTAGCGGGGTCATGCCATTTGAATTTAAAATATCAAACATGATCCACATACCATAAGCTGAGATGGCTAACACTAACAGTGAAAAAAGCCATACACGAGTCTTTTTAAAAGGCATTGTACTGTTACTCGACGTCATTTGGATACCAGACATAACTCCATACCTCGCTAACTTCTTTGTCACGTAGTGTTAATGATAAGCGCATGTCTACAGGCTTACCGCCCTCTGGCGCGACTTTAAAAGCAACACGCCATCCTTCATTATTTGGTAATTGTTGAACTGTTTTATCGCTTATTTCACCTGAATTTAGGGTCAAATTAGCAAGCAATTTTAGTTTGGCTGACAAGTTGTTAATATTGTCACCAGTGAAGTCAACCGTAAATTGGCGATGACTTTTTGGTGGTGGATTTTCTTCACCGGGTAATGCAGCACTGCCAATGCGAGTGCGTAAAACTCGGGCTTTATCTTGGCTTGCAAGCGCCGCGTTAAATGTTGACAATTTATAACTAAAACTAAGTGTTTCACCTGCTTTAAGTGGTTGCTCTGGTACCCAATAGCTAACGATATTGTCATTGGTCTCGGTATCAGTCGGTATTTCTACTAACTCAACTCGACCATTTCCCCATTGTCCTTGTGGTTCAATCCACAGGCTTGGGCGGGCATGATAATGTGCCTCAGTATCGAGATAGTTATTAAACTCACGGTCGCGCTGTGCTAGTCCAAAACCTTTTGGATTGTCATAACCAAATGACGTTACACTAAGCTGTTTAGGGTTATTTAGCGGACGCCACACCCATTTATTGTCTTGTGATTGCATTAGTAAACCATCAGAGTCATGTACTTCTGGTCGGTAATCATCAAAGAATTTAGTGCTATTTTCGCCGTGGTAAAACATGCTTGTAAGCGGTGCTATACCTAGTTTTTTGATATCTTCTCGGGCGAATATTTGCATTTTAGTTGTTACTTCCGTTGCTGTTGATGGACTGATCTCAAAACGATATGCGCCAGTAACAGAAGGACTATCAAGTAGTGCATATAACACAATGTGAGTGTCTTCAGGTTTTGGCTTAACTAACCAAAACTCTTTAAATACTGGAAACTCTTCACCAGAGCTGAGTGCTGTATCAATCGCCAGGCCGCGTGCTGAAATACCATACACTTGGTCAGGGCCCACTATGCGAAAATATGAAGCGCCTTGAAATACCGCTACCTCATCTTTGTACTCATTATTATTGAGTGGAAAATGTACTCTAAAACCAGCATGCCCTAACTGAGTGGTGCCTAAAGCTGTGGTAATTTCCTGCTCAAGTGGTGCTGCGGTGCCATCATAGCGGTAGTAATCAGTTTTAAATGGTAGATTTTTTACCTTCGCATCAGCATCAACTGTGTTAATCGCGATAGGGTTTTTATAGAGAAAACCTGGATGGAATAACTGTACCTCATATAAACTTTCATCTTTCCAGATCGCATGATCTTGACGAAAACGAATCGCTCGATAGTCCTGATAATTAATATTATTTAACGCATCAACAGCAATTACGGGAGCTGCTACGTAGTCTTTTGCAGCCAGTTGTTTGGCTCTAGCTGTTACCACCGCAAATAATTTTTCAGAAGGGATTGTAAGCAAAGTTGGCTGTGTAGTTGGTACAGCATCAGCAGTATCCGCATCAGATTTTGTTATTGGTTGTTCTGCCGCACTGACATTACATGCACACAAGGCTAATAATGCACTTAATAATGCCCTCTTTTTAAATGATGGATACAGAGCTGCCCGCGTTATCGTTTCCATGAGGTTTTTTCCTTTAGCCGTTATCTGGTTAATTTTAAAATGCTTTAGTTAGTTGAATTCAAGTTTGCAAAAAACGAACCTAAAATAAACTTATATATTTCAATGACTTTGTGTTTATTAGTATCGTAGAGGGTGTACTTTCTTTGTGTAAGCTGGAAATAATTACACGCAATGTATGACTACTTCTTACTAATATAAGTAGATATTACTAAACTAAACCTTGCTCTAAGGTGAATGGCAGAAAAATCACGATGGTTGGATGTAGAAAGTTTGCCTAAAGTAGGCGCAGGGGGAGGAAACTTGCCAATCATGATAATTGGCAAGTTAATATCAGTTATTGCACATTACCTAATGCTTGGGCATTTGCTTTGCATTGGTTGTAGGCTTCAATACATTTGGTACTACATACTTTATATGCCATGCCTTCGCCGGTACTTTGCTGTTCACAGTTCACTTCACATTGATAATTCTGTTGTGCGCATTGCTGCATTTCTGGGTTTTCTATTTGGTTTTGACACCCAGCTAATATGCCTATACACAGCGAAATGCTTGATAATTTTAATAATGAATTCATGCTTATTCCAATTATTGTTATGTAATATCAACGAGCAGATTGTCTATTAGCCTTACTGGCCCTAAGAAGGCTGCCGCCAAAATCACTAGTTGACTATCATTGAGTGTAGCTTTTTTTAAGGTATCGCGCTGAGCTATTTCAAAGTAGTCAATTTTGAGCCCTGCTTGCTCTAGTTGCTGCTTTGCTTGTCGGCATATGTCGTCAAAATCACGTTGTCCCGAGTTTAACTGTTCTGCGCTCCAATTAAGGGTTTTAAATAGCACTGTCGCTGTTTCTTTTTGAGCTTCTGATAAGTAGCCATTGCGAGAGCTCATCGCCAACCCTGACACTTCACGGCTGGTTGCAACGCCAATAATTTCTACTGGAATTGACAGGTCATGAGCCATGGTTTTAATCACTTGCAACTGTTGATAGTCTTTTTCACCAAAGCACGCATAGTCAGGCTGTACTAAGTTAAATAATTTAGTAACCACCGTTGCTACACCGCGAAAATGACCTGGACGTGATCCGCCGCAATAACCCATTGATATATTTGGTACATCGACAAAGCTTTGCGCATCTAAACCGTTAGGGTAAATGGCTTCCACACTTGGGGTAAATACAATATCAGTATCAAGCTCTGCCAGTCCTTGTTTATCCGCAATGAGGGTGCGCGGGTAGTTATCAAGATCTTCGTTGACACCAAATTGCATTGGGTTTACAAAAATACTAACCACGACTTTATCAGCCATGTTTTTGGCTTTCTCAACGAGTGAAAAATGCCCTTGATGTAGATTACCCATAGTTGGCACTAGTGCTACACTAAGCCCAGCTTGGCGCCATGCTTTAATTTGACTACGTAATGATTTTATTTCAGTGATCGACTGCATTATTTAAACTCATGTTCCGTGCTTGGAAAAGCACCACTTTTAACGTCGCTACAATATTTTTTAACCGCATCCGGCATATTGCCTGTTTCGAGTAAAAAGTTTTTAGAAAATTTAGGGATGTAACCTGCTGAAATGCCAACTAAGTCATGCATGACTAGAATTTGGCCATCAGTTTGATTACCTGCACCAATACCAATGGTAGGAATATTAACCGCGTCAGTAATTAATTTGGCAAGTTCAGATGGAATACATTCAAGAACCAGCATTTGTGCGCCTGCCGCGGCAAGCGCCTGAGCATCGCTAATCATTTTTTGTGCTTGTTGTTCACTACGGCCTTGGATTTTAAAACCACCAAACACATGTACTGATTGCGGTGTTAAGCCTAAATGTCCACATACCGGTATACCTTGTTGAGTCAGCGCAACAACTGAGTCATACAGCCATTCGCCCCCCTCAAGTTTGACCATGTTAGCGCCAGCTCGCATTAACTCTGCTGCATTTTTACAGCTCTCGGCTGGGCTTGAATAGGTCATAAATGGCATATCTGCAATGACGAATAAATCAGGGCTCCCGGCGCGTACGCTGCGAGTATGATAGGCAATATCTTGATTGGTAACAGCCAGGGTATCGTCGCCGCCTTGTAACACCATGCCTAACGAATCACCGACTAAAATAACGTCTACGCCGTTATCGTGAAATAACTTTGCAAAGCTGGCATCGTAGGCCGTTAATGCCGTAATTTTTTGTTGGTCTGCTTTCATTTTATTGAGCGTAGAAACGGTTATTTTAGACATAGTATCCTCGTAGGCAACAGCCTGAAATTAATTACAGAGGTAATTGTTGTAATTCGTTTAGTGCCAAATTAGTGCTAATACTGTGAAGTAATGTACCATTTGGCAGCGTAATATTTGGGGCTATTTCAAGTAGCGGGTAAACCACAAACTCGCGTTCAGTTAGACCATAATGTGGCACAATTAAACGCTCGCTATTAATGACTTGATCACCAAATAATAAAATATCAATATCTAAGGTGCGCGGCCCCCAGCGCTGTGCTTTTCGTACTCGGCCGTGTTCAAGTTCTATCTGTTGTGTTAAATCAAGCAACTGCTCAGGTAATAGCGTGGTTTTTAGCGCTGCAACAGCGTTAACGTAGTCAGGTTGATCTTGCGGGCCCATCGGTTTACTCGCGTAATAATGCGATACACCAATAAACTCGCAATCAGCCAATGCACGCAGTGCTGCAATGGCATGATCTAGCTGAGTACGTGGGGCGTTTAAATTAGCCCCTAAACCAAGGTAGACGGTTTCCATGATCATTCAGCCGCTGGTTTTGGGCTGCGTCGGCGAGTACGACGACGGCCTTTTGTTGCGCCTTGCGTACCTAACGCTTTAACTAGCTCTTTTTGACCATCGATGTCTTGTTTTAAATAGTCAGTCCACCAGTTAACTAATTGCTGATGCTGTTTTTCACCGGCCTGTACGCGCAAGAGTAAAAAGTCATACGCAGCTTTAAAACGTGGTTGCTGTGTAAGGCGATATGCACGTTGTCCTGAGCGTTTATCTAAGCGGTGTTGAATATGCCAGATATCACGAGCGCCAAGAGTAAAGCGTTTTGGTACGGCAATATGTTGGGCATTATCACTGAGTACTTTGTTCATACCTTGAGCGAAGGCATCGTATTCAGATAGTTGCTCTTGTTCTTGCAGTGCTTTAGTGATCTGCAATAATGGGAACCATAACAATGCAGCAAAAATAAATGCTGGAGTTACTTTTTTCTCCGCATTAATACGTTCATCTGTATTACGGAACATCTGTTGAATTAAAGCGAACTCTAAGCCATCAGGATTACTATCTAAAATACTATCAAGAGCTGGAAATAATGATTTAAAAAGGCCATATTTACGTAGCATTAAAAAGTTTGCTTCGGCCTTGCCATTTAAAAACAGTTTCAGTGTTTCTTCAAATAACCGCGCTGCAGGTATATTATCTAACAGGCTTGCTAATTCATTTAAAGGTTGCTCGGTTGCCGGTGCAATCGACATATCGAGTTTGGTTGCAAAGCGAACTGCGCGTAGCATACGCACAGGATCTTCGCGGTAACGGGTTGCTGGATCACCAATCATCTCGATTTGTCGAGCGTTAATAGCGGCTAAGCCATTAGCATAATCATGGATTGAAAAATCATTAATTGAATAATATAACGCATTGATTGAAAAATCGCGGCGTTCAGCATCTTCTTCAATACTACCAAAAACGTTATCGCGCAGCAGTTGTCCTTGGTCACTCGATTGGCTAATTTGGTTTTTATCTTCAGGCGCTTCGTGATGACCACGCATGGTGGCCACTTCGATTATTTCACGACCAAAAACAATGTGTGCTAAACGAAAACGACGGCCAATTAAGCGGCAATTACGAAATAGCTTTTTAACCTGATCAGGAGTGGCATTGGTGACCACATCAAAATCTTTTGGTTGTTGACCTAACAAAATATCACGAATGCAACCACCAACAAGGTAGGCATCAAAGCCTCCGTCTTTCAGGCGATATAATACCTTGATTGCATTTGGGCTAAATTGTTTGCGAGAAATACCATGCTCATTGCGTCCAACTATTAAAGGCTGCGCAGAGACTTGGGTATGTTCGGCTGTTACAGAGGCGGTTGGGCCAATAATTTGCCGACAAAATTGAAAAAGCTTGGAAATAATAATCTGTCTCCTACAGAATTCGGTTATTTGATGGACGCCATCAAAAATCAAACCAAGTATAGCCTCACTTTACTATTAACTGCACATGTGTTGCGTTTACTTGGTAATACCTATGGTATTAGAGTCTTGTTTATTCTAGTCAGTTAAACAGTCATTGCTAGGGTTAAAATTTTCTAGCATCACGATGCTGGAAATTATTATCCTGTTATTGGGCTACTTGACTGCTGAATCGTGTACAACCTTAACGCAATTGGTATTAATTAAATGAATTGCACATTTAAGGTGGGCTATCATATACCAGCACAGCTTAAAAATTAAGTTGAAGGCCTTAAAATTAGCCTTTTTTAGTGAATTTTTATTTGTTTAAATGCGTAAAGGCGATTGTATGGCTGTGCGGGTTTTGCGAAATTTGAATTTGTGTCATTTTAGGGACGTTTTGCAAGTTGTAATTGTCTACTGCCCAAGCTAGCATTTGCTCGATATTTAGTTCAAGTAATTCATCTTTGGGCGCCAATCCTAAAAATTCGAATGCACTCAGCAAAGCCGGTTTGGGGTTACTTTTGCTAATAGCTGGGGCATAGTTTTGTTTTGATAATTTAAACCCAGGTTTAGCGACTGCTAATGGTAAATGTGCGTAATGGGGGGCCGTGGCAGCTAATTGTTTAAATAAACTCAATTGGCGTGCGGTTGGTTCAAGCAAGTCTGCGCCGCGTACGACATGAGTGATACCTTGGGCAATATCGTCTGCGACCACCACTAGTTGATAAGCAAATAGCCCATCACTGCGCTTTATTAAGTAATCTTCGTGGGCGAGATCATGAGCTACATTTATCTCACCTTGAATGAGATCATGGTATTGGCATGTAGCATGTTGCTGAATTAACCGTAGTGCGCTGCTGTTCTGACTATGCTTTAAATGACGACAATGGCCTTGATAAATACCGCCAAGCGCTTTAATTTCTTTGCGCGAGCAGTGGCAAGCATAAATTAGGTGCTGGTTATTTAGATTATTAATGGTATGCGCATACAAGTCATGGCGTTGAGTTTGATAGACTACGTCTTCATCCCAGTACAAACCATAGGCTTCTAAGGTATTGAGAATATCCTTAGTGGCGCCGTCTACAACACGTGTGGTGTCGATATCTTCAATACGGACTAACCAAGTGCCTTGGTTGCTTTTCGCGTCAAGGTAGCTGCCCACAGCCGCCACAAGAGAACCAAAATGAAGTGGTCCAGAAGGTGACGGCGCAAAGCGACCGCGATAGTTGCGCATAGGCGCAGTAACGGCTGTGGTAGACATTGATTAATTACTAGTAACTAACCACGTCCAGATTGTTTTTCTTTGATTTCCGCAAGCGTTTTACAGTCTACGCATAAGTCAGCTGTAGGACGTGCTTCTAAACGGCGGATACCAATTTCAATCCCGCACGAATCACAAAAACCAAAATCATCTTCTTTGATTAATTGGATCGTTTTTTCAATTTTTTTGATCAGTTTACGTTCACGGTCACGAGTACGAAGTTCTAAAGAGAACTCTTCTTCTTGTGCTGCGCGGTCAACTGGATCAGGGAAGTTAGCTGCTTCGTCTTGCATATGCGATTTAGTACGGTCAACTTCATTGCGTAAATCGTTGCGCCATGCTTCCAAAATAGTTTTGAAATGAGTGCGTTGTGCATCATTCATATACTCTTCGCCCGGCTTTTCCTGGTATGGTTCTAATCCGGCCTGAGCCAATAACCCTAATTTTTTTTGGTCTGGCATAACTTTCTCCTAAATCCTTAATATAATGCCCAGCATGAGCCGGCGGCTATAAATAACAGAATCCTATGGCCTAGGCAAATTTATTTTTCATTAATTAGTCTTACTTAAACCGCATCAATAAAATTAAAAAAGGTACGATAAGTGGTTTTTACACCGATTACTTTTAAATAAGTGCTTAAAAACTTGCCTTGTTATATGGGCGAAAACCTTAAAAACAAGTCGCTTTTAATTAAAAGTAAGCTTTTCTGTTAGTGTAATTTCAGCGCTCGAAATATCGGCTTTATAAGCAACTACTTCGACACCTTTAGTTATTGCTAAATCAACTAGTTGGGCGTACTTTTCGTCAATGTGGCGCGCCGCACTAACTTGCTTAATCCCTTGATGTAATACAGCAAACAGCAGCACTGCACGGTGGCCTTGTGCAACCATTTCAATTAATTCACGAATATGTTTTTGACCGCGAAGAGTTTCGGCATCAGGGAAGTAACCTTGGCCACTTTGTGGATCATTTTGACTGAGTAAAGTGACAGATTTTACTTCTACATAGCAGTCTGGGCGTTGGGGAGCTGTCAGTAAAAAATCGATACGGCTATTTTCATCACCATATTTAACCTCTGGCTGTATTTTAATGTAGCCGCTAAGCTCGCTGATTAGCGCTGCGTGCAGTGCTTCTGCAACGATTTTATTCGCGATTGCCGTATTGACACAGATCAGATGGCCAAACTGGTTTTGCGTCAATTCTAATGAATGAGGATATTTTCTTTTTTGATTGTTACTGGTGGAATAAAAGGCTGCAAAATCAGGCTCCGCGCAACCAGTCATTTTACCTGTGTTGGCACAATGGGCGGTAAACTCTGAGCCATCGCTAAGGCGTAAATCGGCTAAAAAACGTTTGTAGCGTTTGATCAAAGTAGCGTGTTGGAGTGGTGTTGTATATTTCATTATTTTAGTTATTTGGTCTCAAGCAGTTGGGAAGTTGTTGTGGCTATAGTAAACTCATCGTCACAATTTTAGCGCAAAGAGTATTCTAACATGTCTGAAAAATTTGTTGTTCAATTAAGCGAGCAGGGTGCTGCATCGCATTGGGGCGAAACCGCCACGTTATCTTTTAATGAGCACGGTGCAACGGTTCATTTATCTGAACAAGAAACATTAGTAAATGTACAAAAAGCCGCGCGCAGTATTGCCAATCAAGGCGTTAAAAATGTCGTGCTAGCTGGTGATTGCTGGTGTACAGAAACACAGTGGGCTTTTTATCAAGGGTTTGTATCGCCTAAGTCATTACACGGTGTTGAATTTGCTGAAAATGCTAAAACAGATAGCCAAGAGCTTGCTTCATTACTTCGTTCTGCTACTTGGGCGCGTGAAATGATCAATGGCACGGCGGATGACATTTTCCCTGAAAGTTTAGCTGGTAAAGCTGCTGAATTTATTCAATCACTAGCTCCTGAACACGTGAGCTATCAAATCATCAAAGGTGATGCGCTACTTGAGCAGCAGTGGATTGGTATCCATGCTGTTGGTCGCGGTAGTGAGCGCCCGCCTGTATTACTTGCACTTGATTACAATCCAACTGGCGATGAAAATGCGCCTGTGGATGCAGCGCTTGTTGGTAAGGGGATTACTTTTGACTCTGGCGGTTATTCAATTAAAGCCAGCGAAGGTATGTTAGGTATGAAGTGCGACATGGGCGGTGCTGCAACGGTTACCGCAGGTTTGGCATTGGCTATTAGTCGCGGTATTAATAAACGTATTAAACTGTTTTTATGCTGTGCTGAGAACCTTATTTCAGGCCATGCATATAAGCTGGGTGATATCCTTACCTATAAAAACGGCACGACAGTTGAGATTGTTAACACTGACGCTGAAGGACGCTTAGTACTTGCTGATGGCTTAATGGCTGCAGCTGAAACAGGTGCTCCTTTAATTATTGATGCGGCGACACTAACAGGCGCTGCGCTAGTTGCTGTTGGTCAAGAGTACAATGCCTTATTTGGACTTGATAAAGAGTTTGTACGTGAAGTTGAAGGCTTTGCTGGACAAGAAATGGAAGGCGCGTGGCCACTACCACTTGAAAAGTGGCATCAACAAAACTGTCCTTCACCATACGCTGATACAGCTAACAGCCGTGCCCAAAAAGGCGGTGGTTATGGTGGTGCATCAAATGCTGCTGGTTTCTTGTCACGCTTTGTACCAAACGACGGCAAAGGCTGGGTGCATATGGATTTAGCGGCAGCGTTTAATATGGGTAGCACGAGTCAATGGGCTGCGGGCGCGACAACAGTCGGGATGCGCACAGTTGCACGTACTTTACTAGAAAAAGCGTAATCTTGAATATGTTTAAAAAAGCGCCGTTTTAGGCGCTTTTTTGTTGGCTATAAAAATGTAATTACAAACAGAAACAAGCTTTTTTAGTTTATTTGCGCTAAAATCTCGCCCCACTTTTGCATTTCAAGTGATTAAGGTTTGAAGTTATATTTCTTACATTAAAAGCGCTGCTTTTATTTAAGTCTTATTCATAAACTATACTTGAATGATCAACTCACACTGGGAATTCTAATTATGTCAGATAAGTGCTACATCACAGCGCAACAATTGCTTGAAGATTCATTTCGCGTTGCGGCGCAAGTATACCAAGATGGTTTTCGTCCTGATTTTATTATTGGTATTTGGCGTGGTGGTGCCCCAATTGGGATTGCAGTGCAAGAGTATTATGATTATAAGGGCATAGAGACAGATCATATCGCGGTGCGAACTTCATCATATTACGGTATTAATAAGCAGTCGAAAGAAATTAAAGTACATGGCTTACACTACATTATTGAAAATGCTAACGCAGGTGACTCGTTATTGATTGTTGATGATGTATTTGATTCAGGGCGTAGTATTTTTGCACTGAAAGAAAAGCTTTCGGAATTGATGCGTTTAAACTTACCTAAAGATATCCGCATTGCATGCCCGTATTACAAACCAAAAAATTCTAAAGTAGATATGAAGCCTGACTACTACATTCATGAATCAGAAGAGTGGTTAGTATTCCCGCATGAATTATCGGGTTTAACACCTGATGAGATCATCGCTGGTAAGACAGATTTAGTAAAAATACACGATATTTTATTAGCAAAATAAATCTATCGAGTAAAAATAAAAAAGGCCTTAACTAGGCCTTTTTTTATTTATCAATTAGCTGTCTAAACTAATATTATTTATAGATTTCAAACGCTTCTTTTAATCGTGCTAAATGAGCATATACGTAACTGCTTGACATACGATCTTGGTTTAAGAAAGTATTATCGAGGTCGATTGACGATTTGAGTATTGTCGCACTACTGGTGTTTATCAAATTTACTTTTTGATTAATTATAGTATTTACGCTATGTGTCCAGCTTTTAGTCCCTGTAACTTGCCAATTACCTGCATCCATATCTTTGCGTGGTGATAATGGAATACTAAAACCAATCCCCACTTTCTCTACGTCAGTGTCGCTATACATTACGGTTATATTTGCATCACCAAACCAGAACTTAGTTTCAAGTTTATAGCCGGTATCTTCATTCCAGAATTGTCCACCAGAGATATGGAAAGAGACATCCTTTTCAGCCCATAAATAACGGTATGAATAAACCGAGTAGTCGCGTTTATCAGTGTCATAATCTTTATACTCAAAGTAGCCTAACTTTGCTTGTATCTTGTGGCGGCCTGCGGGGCTTTGCCATGCAGTTTCGTTGGTAATACCTGTATAATCAAAGTAATCTTGGAATAAACCGACTTGAGTCTGGTTATATATGTTAAACGGTAAAGCGAATGTTTGATATACAACGGCACGTTTAATCCCCGTTTCTTGGCGTGAATTACTAAATACACTACCTTTTTCAAAGTGATCTGTATTAGCTACATTAACTTGCCCAGTAATATTTACACCTGCACCTTGCCATAATGGTACATGTAAATCGGCTTGTAGAGCTAACGAGTAATCATAAACACCTAATTCAGTTGCATATCGTGATGATAACGATGGTGAAAATGAAACTCTAGGTACAAAATAAGGGCTCGTGCTTTGGGTATTTCCGGCCCATTTTACACCCACAGCATCTTTATCACTAAATTGAGTGCTGACCATTAAATCAGGAGTGATATTTTCATCAATAAAGCGACGGTAATTATCTAAATACCCATTGACTTGTAACAGTGGGATATCTTGTTTTGCCAAGCGAACAATAAATTCATTATTGCCAGTAGCAAAGCTTTCAGTTATGCGGCCTAAAACAAGCCCCAACGCATCAATTTCATTACGATTAAATACTGAGTTTTCAAATTCAACAATGATTTGTTTGCTCTCGCTAATACCAACACGGATATTTTCAAAACCATCGTTAACTAAGCTGCTTTTTAAGCTGTGAATTTGTTGATTGTTATTTTGTGCAGTGGAAACTTGTTGATTTTGTTTGGTCGCTGTTAATACTTTTACTGGTTCCGCAGATACTACTCGACTAACAGACTCTTCCGTTTGATTTGGGGATGTAGCAAGAGTTGCTCTCGTACGCTGATTTGAACTCTTAGATAACTTTGCCGCTGCAACTGGTTGAGGTGCTGGTTTTAGATTGTGGTAGTTATCTTGTGCTTCATCACTGAGCGGCATGCTAATATTGACACCCCAATAAGTATCATCACTAGCAAGTTCTGTATTTGAGTAAAAGCGGCTATTAAATGAAACCGTGGCAATATCATAAAGCCACTCTTTTGGAACTGTAATACGGGCGCCTAAATTAAATGCTTCTGCATCATGCTCAGCGAGTACTGAAAGCCAAGTGTAAGGTTGATATTCAATACCAGCAAACGCGCCGTCTAGTTGCCCTGTAAGCGTGTCAGATGCGCCAATACCGGCACTAAAGCGAAAATCCCACCACTGTTTAGAAGCAACAGCATAAAACGCTTCATACTGATTGGCTGCGCCACCGAAATCTTTAGCGCCAACAGCGACACTAAACCAGTCTTTTGGAATGAATGGAATTTGGTATTTGGCATTAAATGATAAGTCGCGGATTTGGCCTTTATTTTCATAGCTAAATGTTATGTCGTGCATCGACGATGAGGTAATCCTACCACTGACTTCTAAACCTTCAAAAAGTCCAGCTGAAAATGTAAAGTTATGACCGTCGGTGTACTTTCCTCTAGCTTCTAGCTGGTTACTGTAACCTATATCAATATTACCTTTGTCGATTACAACAGCGGTAGGAGTGTTGAAAATACCGGTAAATCCATTATATGCAATACCATGATTAATGTTTTGATCAGCAAAAACGGAGGTACTGGCACTGAGTGCGCAAAGTGTCGCGAGGGTTGTTTTATTATAAGTCACGTGATTAACCAATTTAGATTAGAGTTAGGTTTTAAACTTTTAAAACCCGATAATTATTTTTGCTATAAATACTATAAACCAAAAATAACTTAATAACGAGATAAACAAAAGCCGCGCAAATGCGCGGCTTTAGGAAGTACAGTTCTACCTCAGATTAAGAACCAGAACCAGAACCAGAACCAGATACTGGTACAGTATCAACTTCACACACTACTGGGATATCAAATGTAGCTGCAGTTGTGTTTGCCGCTACTGGAGTAGATGTCCACACATTAGTGTTGTAGTTAAGGTAACTAGCAGAGTAAGTGCCACCTTGCTCTAAGTTCAGGTTGAAAGTACCTTTCGAGTAAATAGTTTGCTTGAAGTTGCCATCTTTAAACAATCTGACTAGCGCAGGTGTTGCAACCGGTGGAGTACCTATTTCAAAATCTCCGGTATTGCTACACACTAGCTGTGTTGTTATTTTTTTAGTTACAATTGTTGGCGGAGCAATTGTAAGTGTTAGATCTTTATCATTTAAGTCACAGATATTGCTTACAGATAATGCCGATGCAGTGCTATCAGTGTCAGTTGACAAGCCATCTAAAACGTTAACACCATTGCGCAATACTTTAACTTTAACCGGGAAACCTGGAGGGTTGTTAAACGTTGCTGATCCATAATTACCGTTACGGCTAGTGAAAGATCTTCTATAGCCATTAATTTCAAGTAAAATAGTTGTTTCAGCTATATTAGCGTCACCATTTCTATCTAAAATATCAAATTTTACACTTGAACATTTATTGTTGTTGAAGTAATCAAGGTTCCAGTAAGATAGGTGATTTACATCTACTGATACATCAAATGTTGATGCATTACCGCTATCAGTTACTTCACCGTAGCTTTCGAATCCCCATTTACCAGCTTCTTCATCGTAACTCCAAACTGGGAAGATATCACCAACCGCAATTTTACGAGCTACAGGAGCTGCAACAGTACATACACCATTTTTGAAGCCATTTGCTTCGGCGTATGCTTTGATATCAGTAGTACCGGCAGGTAAAGTTACAGGACAAGGGTTTGAAGTCTTTTTGTCGACCTGCATTGCAACAGTGATTGAATTGCCTGCACCAAAAGATTTCACTTTATTACCAGCATCATCAACTAGCTCGATAGCAACAAAGCCACCTGAAGTAAATGAACCTTGCACTTGATCAGTACTGTTAGGATCAGAAGCTACAGATAGAGCTAAACCTCCAGGGAACGCATCTAATGACGACGAGGTTGCAGCTGCAGTTTCGGCTTCTTCATCATTACGTGTTGCTTCATTCGCAAAGTAGGCAACAGTCATTTTTGGAACTGTCGTTAACGGTTGATTATCTTTATCTAAAAATTGCGTGCCGCTTTTGATTTTAACGGTTGAACCGCCAACAGCAACACCTGCTTTGTTAATTGCTTGTGGTAATGTAATCTCTGTTTTATCGCCAGAAATTGATAACCCTGAAGCTGGGTCATACGACACAGTGGTATTTTCACCTTCAGGTACTAATGCAGTTAATTCTTTGGTGTCAGCAACAATCGCTACATCAGAATCTGCAAGTGTACGTGGTGTTAAACGAACTTCTTGTGCTACAACGTTATCAGTTGGTGATAACGTTAAAGTACCAGAGTTGTTTAAATATCCAGCAGCAGAAATAACATAGTCATAGCTAACACCATTAGCTGGGATAGAGTCTACTGTGTATGCAAACGAACTAGCTGTTGATGATTTGTCGGTATCAGCTAAAGCGTTGCCTGCAGCTGTTAAAAGGCCGTCTTCAGAAGAAGTAAAGCTAATCGTTGCTGTAACCGTATCAGCTAAAGCAGCACCCTTTACATCTACGATATTAACAGTAACTGAACCTGCTTGAGCTTCAATTGCTACTGGTGGTACAGCAACATCAACGGTTGGTTCAGGTGGAACTGGTGGCTTTACATAATCATTGTTGTCGTTATCGCTAAAACAGCCACTTAAAGTTGCTGTCAGACCAAGTGCAAGAGCTAGCTTGGTGAGCTTGAATTTATTATTTCCCATAATCGTTACCTTTCTTTCCTTTCTCTTTAAAGTAAACAGACTTAATTGCAGTTCTATAAATGTACCGAAGCGCGCACCAGGTCAGGCTTGCACCTATAATACAATAATTTGTTCATCAAGGATAAGCGCACATTATATATACGTCAAGTGAACATTATATATACTTTTATTAATTAAATAAGAAAATTGTTACCCTGTTATGTAATAAATCTCTTATTTAATTTTTACGGATTTAGCGCAGCTTCGTTATTAGCTTACTATGCTAAAGTAGTAGGCTGCGGTTGTAAATGTAAATAGTTGCATTTTAGGCAGTTAAACGTTGTTTTTTTCGGCTGAATTTTAATGTGAGTCAACTTCATAGCTGCGAAAAACTATCCACGTAATCGCTAAGTTTATCTAAATCAACCGCTTTGAGTCCATCATTTGAGCGTGCGACTAAACCTCTTTCCACCAGTTCCGATACTACGCGGCGATAGGCTCGCTCTGTGGTGGCAAAACGCTCAGCTTCAGCATTTACCGTTGGGTATGCGCGCAGCAGGGTGGGGTTATTATTTTCGGCACGTAATAAACAGTCTTTGGCGATATTGTAACCCAATGGCAACAATAGTTTATCTAAATTAATTTTTTGGTTTTCTTGAAACTTAGCGGCAATAGTTTGTGCTGTGTATAAACTCAGTTCTGGCTTTTCAAGTAACAGGGCACGCCAGTGCTTTAGCTCTATTAGGTTGTAGCTAACGTCACTGAAGCAGGTAACTGTATAAATGCAGGGATTATTGTTTAGCGCTTCAATTTCACCAATTAAGGTGTTGTTGCAATCAAGTTGGCCCAGCAGTAAGCGGCGGCCATTACCGACATCATAACTAAACGATACGGTGCCGCTTCTGACTAACACTAATTTTGTAAGAGGTTGATCTTGGTGGATCAGTACTTCTTTTTTAGATTGTTGATAACGGCTGCCAGCAAAGGTTAGTAGCTGGTCGACGAGATAACTAGAAAAATGATATTGAAACATCAACAATGCCCTTCGGACAATTGTCCTATTTATTACACCTTAATGACGTTAGCATTAAGATTCTAAGAATTTACGCTAACTTACTAGCTTAGTTAACTCGGTTAATTAAGCTTAATACCTGATATCCCGTGTAATGATTATTAAAGTGTGCTTTTAGCAGCTTTGGGTTTTTAGTAAGTTAGCTTTTTTATACTATTGCTATATTGTGGAATAACTTTGCCTAAACTACAACATTTGCAATGCTAACCTAAAGTACCGGAGAGAACAAATGAGTTGGGAATATTTGGGGTATTTTGCCTCAGCTTTACTTATTGCCTCTTTAACTATGAGTGATGTGAGCAAACTTCGTTGGTTTAACCTTGCCGGTTGTATTGCTTTCACAGCCTACGGTATTGCGATTGCTGCATGGCCTGTGGCTATCACTAATGGTTTGCTAACCTTCGTAAATATTTATCATTTAATTAAGCTCAAACGTCAACAACAAAAACCGCAATAATAGCGTGGTTTATTGTGCCTTACTCTGTGTATCAATTTGCGCTTTTTGGTAGCGTAATTCACCGCCAATCCATGTTTGATTTACGACAATGGTAAAAATTTCTTGTACTGGCACTTTAAAATAGTCTTTGTCGATTAAAATAAAGTCAGCCCACTTTCCTTGCTCTAAACTACCTAATTTAAATTCTTGATGTGCGGCATACGCGGCACCTAACGTGAATGCTCTGAGTGCATCTTCTCTGCTCAGTGCTTCAGTGACTCGCCAGCCATTAGCGGGTAATTGATTGTGATCTTGGCGAGTAATTGCTGAATACAAACCGTCAAAGGGGTTGGCCAGTTCAACTGGATAATCTGAGCCTGCAGCTACTACTGAGCCTTGCTTTAAAAACGTTTGCCAAGCATATGCACCTTGTAATTGTGTATCGCTAAGGCGCTGCTCTGCCATATGCATATCAGAAGTTGCATGCACCGGTTGCATTGATGGAATGATTTTAAGTGCTTTGAAGCGAGGAATATCTGCTGGATCAACTATCTGTGCGTGCTCTATACGGTTACGTAGTAAAATCCCGCCGGTTTTTTTAAATACATTTTGATAGGCATCTAACACAATATGATTTGCTTTATCACCGATGGCATGGGTATTGGCGCTAAAACCATGGTTAAAGCTCAATGTGTACAGCTGCTCTAGTTTTTGTTGAGTTTCGAGCATTAAACCTTGGTGATTCTTTCTATCTGCGTAATCGGCCTGTAGTGCGGCGCCACGGCTACCTAGCGCACCATCAGCATATATTTTTACACTACGAATAGACATGAAATCGTTAAGATCTTTATAGCGACCGGCTCTGAGCATATCTTCAAGGGACGGATCTGTTGCACTTAGCATTGCAACTATGCGCAGCGGTAAGGTGCCTTGTTCAGCTCTTTGCTTGTAAACTTGCCATGTTTGTTTATCAATCCCAGCATCGTGGGTTGAGGTTATACCTAAGCTGAGCAGATGTTGGCCAGCTTGATTTAAGGCATTATTTACGTTTTGATCAGATGGCGTTGGAATATGTGCAGTAATTAAACTTTCGGCTTTATCGACAAAAATACCGCTAGGCTGACCTGCTTGGTTGCGAATAATTTCACCACCTGCTGGTGACTGTACTGTGGGTGTTAATTTGGCTAACTCCATCGCTTTGCTATTAACCCAAATCGCGTGGCTATCGACACGAGAAAGCACCACCGGAACATCTTTGACAACTTTATCTAAGTCAGCAGCAGTAGGAAATTGCTTATTAGGCCACAGTTCTTGATTCCAACCGCGGCCAATAATCCAGCCCTGGTTATTTTTAGCAAATACAGCAAGTTTTTTTTGTATTTCTGCAATCGACATACTGCCACGTAAATCGAGTTGCGCTAAATTATTACCAAGTCCTATCACATGACCGTGGGCGTCAATTAAACCAGGTAATAAGGTTTGTTGCTCGGCATCAAATACTGCAGCATTAGGGAAACTCGCTTTTAGTTTATCGTCTCCTACTTTTACTACTTTGCCATCTTTAATAACCAGTGTAGAAAATTGCTGTAATTGGCCACTGTAAGTTGGAGTGTAACCGTTAGCATTGTAGATCACCGTGGTATCAGCTAGCACAGGTAAAGATAAAGTGATTAAACAGGCGAGTAAGCATTTCATTGTTAGAATTCTTTTTCTGCTTTTGTTAGTTAAACAGTAACAGAGAATACTGAGTCTGCAAATTAAATATAATAAATTATTTATCGTTGTGCATTTCAACTATGCTGATGAATTAGCTATTCATTTATTTGCATATAGAGTAAATTCAGACAGTGATAATCTACCATCTTTATCGCTGTCATAGTTTTTAAAACGAGACCACAGGGCAGGATCTTTTGCTGACTCTGAACGCGTGATAAGACCGTCTTTATCGCGGTCTAAGTTTTTGAATTGTTCTGCTATATTATCAGTTGTTGCAAAACTGCAACAGCTACTGACAAATAACAAACTTAGTCCCAGTTGTGTACAAAATTTCATTGGGGAAACTCGTTAATCTAGATTATTAGTTAAAAAACGCTTAAATTCAGATAGGGAAATTTTATTGTCTTGGTTTTTGTCCCAACGTTTAAAGTTACTCAACAATTGTGGTTGTGGTTCAAGCTCATTATGCGTTAAATAGCCATCTTTATTGCTATCTAAATGATCAAAACGTTGTTTTACATCCAGTGCCATTGCGCTAAAACTGGTGGCTAGCGACACACTTAATATTATTAATATGCTTTTCATTATTTACATCCTACCAACAAAAAGAATAAAGCATTTGCCATAATTTAAATCCCAACATTAAATCCGTTTACACATTCCCTCCGGGATTATGGCAAATACTTTAAAGCCTTTTAAAATTTAAACTTTGCGAACTCTTGCTCAGATAACTGCTCGTCGTTATTATCATCAAGATCAGTAAACTGCTTTAATAGCGTGTTGTTTTGCTTGGCTTCAAGCAATGAAATTTGTCCGTCAGAGTCGGTATCTAATTGCGCAAACTTAACGTTTAATTGTGATGCTAAAACAGTGGCGCTAATGACTAAAAACATCAGTGAAAAAGCGGCGATAAGTTGTTTCATAGCAGTGTTTCCTTTGGGAAAATTATTGCAAAAATTGTTTAAACTCAGCAAATGAAATTTGACCATTTTGATCTTTGTCAATTTGCTCAAAACTTTCGTGTAATACCGCATCTTCAGATGCTTCTGCTTCACTCAATGTGCCATTACTGTCTTTATCAAGTTCTGCGAAGGTGGCCTCGACATCAATGGCAAAGCTGTTAAAGCTAAGCAGTAGGCTGATGCATAAGCACAGCGGTGTTAATATTTTCATATTATTTCCTTATAAACAGTCGTTGATACGGATGTTACAAGAACGATGCCAATTTTTTTATTGTAAAAATATCAGTGACTTAATGTTTTGGCATGATAATAAGTGGGAAAAAATGACTGGGCAGTGTGTCTTTTTTGCAACAACTTTTAACGGGTATTGATTAAGTTTTTAAAAAACAGTTGGTTAAGTTGTTTCAATTTAGCGTCAGTCGCTTTATATAGCGCTACACAGTTCGCCTTATTCATTATTCTTATTGATTCAGCTAGTGTATAAGTAACACCTTCCATAATCAGACATTTAACTAAAGGAGTAGCGATAATGGCCTCATTCGCTAAAAAGTACAGTGCATTACTTAGTTGGCGACCCAATTTAATAGGCCAGTTTTTGTTTAGTACTTTGTTATCGCTGCTGCCATTATCACTGGTAGTGATTGTATTTTTAAATGCGCTGAATAAACAGCTAGCAGTAACTCAACAAATCGTCAGTGAAAATTATCAAATTACCAAGTCATTTAATAATCTTAAGCAAGACCTCAATAGCTTAGAGCGTGCAACGCGACAAAACTGGGTGCTGAAAAGCGAATCACTCGATGAATTGATTGTTGATAAGTGGCAATCATCACTACAAAGCATTGATGAACTAACTTTTATAAGTTCTACGGGGGAGTATATTAAGCAATGGCAGCAACTCGCACAGGTATTGCAATTAGCGCATACTCAACTCGTTACTGAAGGACAACAAGATGCGCAATTGTTTATTCCTGTGAGTGAATTAATTGCGCGTCAAACGGTGTGGCTAAGAGATCAAAATGAGCTGCAAATAACTAAAAATCAGCAACAGTTAAAAGCTTTGCAAAGCTCATTTATCAATTGGTTAATAGCACTTATCCCATTAACTTTACTAGTAGGTGGTGGTTTTTTATGGCGTATAAGTGGTCGCTTAAAAGGATTAACGTCGGTTATTGATAAGCTTGGGCAAGGTCATTGGCAACAAAAAATAGCTGTACAAGGCTCTGCTGAGTTGGTTGAACTAGGAAATAAATTACAATGGGTGCAAGAGCAGTTGCATCAATTAGAGCAACAAAAAGATACTTTTTTACGCCATGTTACCCATGAATTGAAAACTCCATTAGCGTCAATGGTTGAGGGCACTGACTTACTTGCCGATGAAATCGTTGGGCCAATTAACAAAGAGCAGCAAGCGGTGTTGGCGTTAATTACCCAGAGCATGGTGCGTTTGCGCGCTATGATCGATAGTTTACTTAGTTACAATGCGATTCGCAGCAGCAAAGAAGACTTAAGTGAGCTGGAATTCTCGCAATTAATAACCAAGATAAACAGCCATTTTGAACATCGTTTAGTGGCGCGTAAGCAAAGCTTATGTTGGCATTGTGAGTTACCCGAGCAACCACTGGAAATTGCTGCAGAGCTTGTTGAAATGATCTTAATTCAGTTGATCTCTAATGGCTTAAAGTTTTCACCAGCAGGACAGGCGGTCAATATTGCTCTGTCATTAGCTGGTCGTACTTTGACTATGAGCGTTAGCGATCAAGGCACCGGTATTAAAGAGCAAGAGAAATCACATATATTCAGTGCCTTTTATCAAGGTAAGAATGCTAAAGATATAACCGCTCAAGGTAGTGGTTTAGGGCTCACCATTGTAAAAGAGTCTGTTGAGCAATTGATGGGTACTTTACACGTTGAGCATAATGAGCCACAAGGCTGTCGTTTTATAATTCAAATCCCAATCATCCCTCCAACCAATAAAAACCAAGGAGTTAATTAGCATGGGCGTGCGTTTAAATGCCATTTTAGTAGTTTGCATTACAACCTTAGGGCTCGCAGGGTGTGAGTTAACTGAGCAGCCAGTAAATAAAAGCAACCCTGAAGCTGAACAAGCGGGTAAGGTGACTACACCACAAGGGGATAGTTTACCAAATCCGAAACCTAGGCCGAAAACCGATCCTATGTATGCACCTGCCGAAACGGTTATTGGTTGGCATGCAAAGTCGTGCGGTGGTTTTCAAGTGGCAGCGAGTAAAACGGTTTATATTGGTGCTAAAGAGCTTCAGCATTATTTTGATTTTAGTTGCAAAAATAATGTATTAGCACCGGAAAAAGTATTAACGCAGCTGCTAAAACTGGATCAAGCTTATTATTGGCCAGATGATATAAAACAGTATTTATGGCTGCAAAAACAACAAATAAAACAGCAGATCAACGCTAAAAAACAGCAGCAAGCGCTGAATAATAAAATGCAAGAAACCCTGTCATCACTGGCAGCCATCGAGCAGCAACTATTACTACGCGAAGAAACTAAGGAGCAGTAATTATGTCAACAGAGCAAAACCAAGGCGCGCGAATTTTACTGGTCGATGATGATGCAAGTTTATTAAAACTATTGGCTATTCGCATAGAATCTAAAGGCTATCAAGTGACTACCTGCGAAAGTGGTATCGCTGCGCTACAGTTATTAAAAAATAATGTGTTTGATGCTGTGGTTACAGACTTACGCATGGATGAAATGGATGGTATGGCATTACACCGTCAGTTACAAAATCGCTACCCAGCGCTGCCAGTGTTGATGATGACAGCTCATGGGTCTATTCCTGATGCTGTTGAAGCGACGAAGCAAGGTATTTTTGCCTTTATTACTAAACCGGTAGATAAAGATGAGTTATTTGATAGTTTAGCAAAAGCGATTGAAATTCATGGTCTCAGTGCCGATGAAAGTGCATCAAACAGCAATATCGTGACCCGCAGTGGTGCTATGCTGCATTTACTTGAGCAAGTTAAATTACTAGGTCCGACTCAGGTCAATGTGTTGATCTCGGGGGCCAGTGGTACAGGTAAAGAGTTACTAGCTAATGCTATTCATCAACATAGCCATGTTAGTGAAGGTCCGTTTGTTGCAATAAACTGTGGTGCGGTACCGGGTGAATTACTCGAATCAGAACTTTTCGGTCACAAAAAAGGGGCTTTTACGGGCGCGATTAAAGACCACCAAGGGTTATTTCAGCAAGCGCAAGGCGGTACTTTATTTTTAGATGAAATTGGTGATATGCCACTTAATTTACAAGTTAAGTTACTGCGCGTATTACAAGAAAAAACTATTCGCCCTGTGGGCTTTGAAGAAGAAATTCCAATTGATGTGCGGATTGTATCAGCAACTCATAAAAACTTGCCTGATGCGATTGCTAATCAGCAATTTCGCGAAGATTTATATTACCGCTTAAATGTTGTGAATCTTAAATTGCCACCACTGTGTGAGCGCAGAGAAGACGTTAGTTTATTAGCACAGTATTTTAGCGCTACCATCGCTAAACGTATGAATCAAAAAGAAAAGCGTTTCGCCAATGATGCAATGCATGCATTAGTACGTCACGATTGGCCGGGTAATATTCGCCAGTTACAAAATGTAGTAGAGCAGGTTGTCGCACTTACCCCAGGTGAAGTAATATCAGCACAGCTGGTTGAAAGTGCGCTTAATAGTAATACCAACAATGTTGAGCCGCTTTCACTTAACGATGCTAAAAAAGAATTTGAGCGAGATTATGTGATTAATGCTTTAAAGATGGCTGGCGGTAACGTGGCTGAAGGGGCAAAACTAGCTAAGCGAAATCGCTCAGATTTTTATAAGTTGATCAAAAAACACAACATTGACGTTGATACTATTTGTTAGGAGAGAAAATGCAGTTATTTATGGTGTATTTAGGTGGGCGTATTCAGGGCTGCCATATTGAAATGCATGATGTTCGTTTTGTTGTTGGGGAATCGATTGAACAAACTTACTCAAAATTAAAAGCGCAGTGGGTCGGTGATAAAAGTAGCGTGCACATGGACAGCTATATGGCGGTAAATCACATTGATGGCTTTGCAGTAACCGTGGTTGATGAACCCGTGGCCCAATCGCAGCAGTTATACTTTGTAAATTTAGGAGCGTATCGTGCTGATAGCTTAGCTGAGCAGCATGACTTTGCGTTATATGTAGCAAGTAGTAGCGACGAAGCTAAACAAAGAGCAAAAGAGGATTTACTAGCAGGTTTAAGTCATATTCATAAAGATGACTTACATGATGTAGATGATTGCTTTGCAATTGACTTGCTCGACAGTCAATTACATATCAAGCTAACCCCGAGCGAGCAATCTCAAGCGATTAAGCCCGATTGGTTTGGTTACCATATATTATAAATAATCAAGAGAGTGTGTGGTACAAGCGTTAGCCGTTATCACTTTGTTCTGCACGCTCTTTGTCTTCACTGTTACTGGCAATTTTAAAAGCGATAATCACTAAGCCAAACATAGCAAAAGGTAACGCAGCAAGCATATACTCGGTAACATTGCTATCTTGGAAGCTGGCTTGTAGTAAAAAATGCCCAGCAATACACAGTAAAATAACAATCAGTAAGATCGGTAATAAAATAAGTTCTTTTTTAGCAGAATGAGTTTTCATTATTAGGCAGTACTTTTACAAGGTGCGCCATTGTAATGAGCAAACCACTTTTAGGTCAAACAACTAGGCTGATAAATTACTTTTGATTGCGTTATGTCATGTTTTTCAGTATCAGAGTTAGGTTCGCTACTGTTTAACTCATCACTATCTTCATAGCTGTATAAATCAAAAATAAAATCAATTTCTTCACGTTTCAGTATCGCTTGCATATTGCCTCCTATCTTATCAACTTAGTTAAGTAGTAAGCATATGTCTGCGCGACTGAATTGTAAGTGAACATTAACCGTACAAAATGTGTATAAATGTAATCCTTAATTATTATTAATAGGCAGTCGAACGGTAAAAGTCACACCATCAGCTTGTTGATTATTAGCCGCGCTAACTGTGCCTTTATGGTATTCACACACTAAACGTACTATATAAAGCCCTAAACCCAAGTGTGGTTGCTGCTGCAGTTGTTGACTACGTACCGACACCATTGAATCAAAAATATGCTCTGTTAATCCCTCGGGTAAAAGTGGACCTAGATTACTGACACATAACAGGGCTTCATTATCATGTTGATCAAGGCTGACACTTATAGCGCTATCTTCAACACTAAACTCTAAGGCATTATTGATTAGTTTATCTAGCAACTGAGCAATAAACTCAGGCGCGCCGTTAAGTAGTAATGGTTGCGGACAAATATTAAGGCTAAATTGCTGCTGTGCATAGGTTAGCTGGTAGCCTTGCATACAACCATTGATCACATTTCGCAAATCAAACGGTTCAGCTTCAGCGCTTTGAATACTTTGCTCAAGGCGAGTTGCTTCGCTCATGGTGGTGATTATTTTACCTAAACGCTCGACTCCTTCACTGGCACGATCAAGGTATTTTTGGCTCAGCTCACTTTGTGGCTGCATTTGTAAGTTTTCAAGGGAACTACGTACGACCGCAACGGGTGTTCTGAGTTCGTGAGATAATCGCGACGACATGGTTTCTAAATAGTTAGTGTAACCACCTAAGCGACTTACAATATTTGCAAAACTGCGAGATAAATCGCCAATTTCATCGTTTGAATCGCTGTAATTAATAGTGCCAGTTACTCGCCCTTGAGCATCAATGGCTTGCTCTGCGGTATCTCTTAAGCGACGAATACGACTGGAGATCCTTGATGCAAAAAAGAATAACGTTACTGTGCCTATTAGCATCACTGCTAAAATCACATTAAATAGTTTCTCTAACGATTTGTTGCGTAATGTGCGAACACCATTGGTAGTCTCTTCGGCCACTACAGCACCAATGACCTTATCTTGGATCCAAATAGGATATGCGGCTGATAAAATAACCGCTTTGTTATCTGGAGTGAGTCGCCAAGACGATGCTGGTGTGCCACTGAGTGCTTTACCTATATGTGTGCCTTGCATCGCTGCGACATCGTGCAAGGTATCTAAAAATTCATTTTCAGGGCGGGTAAGTACTTTATAGTAAAGTGGATGTAAGTAGTTTTTCTCAAATCGTTGCCACCAGGTTTTTGCTGGCTGGTCGTTAAGCCCATCAGCCCAAACGCCGTCGGCATGATGAATTGATCCTGACTGCGCTAACACGCGGTGATGATTATCAACCACCCAAATTCGGCTGCCGCTGTGACCCATACCTTTTAATATACGATTTATTTCAGGGGAGGGCACCAGCACTGAGCCAATATCATTGGGGTTTTGTAAGTTTGAAGTCGACATAGTCTGTGGCTCAGGCTTGCCTTGATCCCAATCTTCAATTGCAAAGCCGAGCTTATTGCCAAGCATAGTTAGCGGAAACCGCAACTCTATGTTGTAGCCAGTCTCTGTACTGACAAAATATCCTTGAATTTTTGTTATTGGGGTTTTGCTTTGTGCGTCAAATGCGTTGATCCAGCCATCTTGGCGAGCGGCAACAATATAGTGCTTAAATTCCCCTTGTGGGGTTTTTAACATGATCTGTAAGTGATCATTACGGGTTAAACTTAGGGTGTTTTTAGCGCGATAAACCACCGAGTCATCGGTAACTTTAAATACTGCATATAAAAAGTTTTCATATTTACCAACCATATGCTCAAACGATAAGTCCTCAAGCTGATGGTCTGGTTTATTAGTTTGTAAATAGCGCTCGTCGTAATGCCAAAAAAGACTTTGATAAGGCTGCCAGTCCGACAGTTTGCCATCAAGTTGAATGGGGTTACTAAGGTTATAGGCGTAGAGATCACGGCCTTTTATAACCTGATCTAAAAAATTGGTTTGCGAGTCAAATAATGCTGGGCGCTCATGCAGGGCCGTGGCGAGTGCTCGGGTAGTGCCGACTAAGGTTTTTTCTTGACCTTGACGCAGAAATTTTTCCATTTCCCACACGTATTCATAGCCAAGCCAAGGCAGTAAAAATAAAAAACACGACAGCAATATAAATTTACTGCGCAAACCAAAACGCAGCATTACACTTGCTCCCAGCGATAACCCATACCGTACACGGTATCTATACAATCAAAGTCAGTATCTAAAGCGATAAATTTTTTGCGAATACGTTTAACATGAGAAGTGATAGTGCTGTCATCAACGTAAATCTTTGCATCACTCATTAGTTCGTTACGGCTTTTTACATGCCCAGGGCGCTGTGCCAGTGAATGCAGCATCCAAAATTCAGTTACGGTTAAATCGACTATTTGCTGCTGCCAAAATACTTGCATGCGTTTAGTATCAAGCGTGAGCGGGCCGCGATTGAGTAAAGCATTTTGATCAGCGGGTTGCTCGAGTGCTTCCATACGTCGAAACAGTGCACCGATACGAGCCGCCAAATGCGCCATGCTGATATCTTTAGTGAGATAGTCATCAGCGCCCATGCGTAGGCCACACACTGTATCTATTTCGCTGTCGCGGGCGGTTAAAAAAATAATCGGCAAGGTTTTAGAAAGCGAACGCAGAGTTTGGCATAGTAAGAAACCGCCATCAATTTCATGACCTAAACCAATATCGACAATCGCTAAGTCTGGTAGTGCGTCATTAAAAGCATGCTCTGCACTTTGACGGTTGCTATAGCCGCTGACCAGATAACCCTGCGCGCTGAGCATTTCCATGTAATTTTCGCGGATCGCGGGTTCGTCTTCAATAATTGCAATCTTCTTCATTTACAGCACCTTCTTATATTCTAGTTGCACTATACCTAATTTTTTTGCTTTCGCACTGGCGAAAAAGCAATTGCCTTTTTTTTGCCACAATTGCTCAGCAGTTTGCCTTTTTTGCTCCCCTTTGTTGCCACTTGAGCTTGCTTTAATGGCGTTATACCAAATCGGGCAGCTACCAACCCATGAGTTGCCAACTATTAAGTAATTAAGCAAAAAAGGATTACACCATGAAAAAAATGATTATCGCTTGTACTGTCGCGACTATTTTTGCAGCACCTAACTTAGCCCACGCTGACACAGTTGCAGTTAAAGCAAAAGAAACTCATAAAGAAACGGTGATAGGTTTAAGTACGGGGGCAATTGTTGGCGGTATTGTTGGCGGCCCAATTGGTGCCTTTGTTGGTGCATTTGCCGGAGGCTTGATTGGCGAGCAAGAAGTGGCAGAAGATAAAATTGCCGAGCAACAACGTGCGTTAGTTGTGCTGCAAGATAAAACCGATGATTACCAGCATGTACTTGCTCAAAATGCGCAAATGAGTGAGCAGCTCGATAAGCTTGAGAGTAATAACGAACGCCTTGCATTAGCAAAAATGCACAACCTAATGGCAATGACCATTCAATTTAAAACCGGTTCAAGTGAGATTGCCCCGCACTTTGCCAGCCAACTTGATCAACTAGTGAATTTACTACAAAGCCAGCCAGACTTGCAGCTGGATTTAAATGGCTTTGCCGATCAACGTGGTGATGAGCTCGCTAACTTAGCGCTTTCAAAACAGCGAGTCGCAAATGTACAAAGCTACTTAATAAAGCAAGGTATTAGCCATACCCGCTTAACGACTACCGCATTTGGTGAGCAACAAACTGTGGCAGATAGCGATAATTATGAAGAAAACATGTTTGACCGCCGTGTAACGTTAACAACTCGTCCAAGCACGCAGCCGTATAACCAAACCGCGAGTAACTAATCGCCATTTTGCCAAGTAGCCGCCAAGGGAGTGATTTTTATGTTGAGTAAACCAAGCAAAGTGCTGACCCGTAGCCATTTATGGTTACGGGGAAGCCTTTTTACCTTCATCGCGTTTGTTAGCTGTGCGAGTAACGCCAGCACATCGCCAGAACTAACTATGTTCGACAGCAATGGTGCAAAGGCAGCGCCTGGCGTTATCTTAAAAAGTGATGCCACCATGACAGTCACCGGATTGATAAACCATGTCGTGGTAACTCAACATTATCGCAATGAAAACCCGTTTGCTGTTAATGCACGCTATGTCTTTCCGCTGCCAGAGGAAAGTGCGGTGCATGCTATGACTATGCACATTGGTGAGCGAGTGATCAAAGGTGAAATTGATAAAAAAGCACAAGCCGAGCTGCGTTTTCAACAGGCGCAACAAGCGGGTAAACAAGCCGCTTTAGTGCGCCAGCAGCGTGCAAACATGTTTGTCACTAATGTGGCAAACATCGGCCCCGGCGAAGAAGTACAAATAGAGCTGCAATATCAAGAAGTGATTGATTATCGCAGTGGTACATTTGCACTACGATTTCCAACCACGATAACGCCGCGTTACCATCCGATTAATGGGGTATTAAATGAAACAGCAGAGGATATGATTGACTCGCAGAGTAATGAGTTATCATCAGCGAGTATTGCTGCCACGGGGTGGATAGCACCGATTTACATGGCCACTAAAAATGCAGGCGCGGTTCAAGGCGAGTTTAAGCTAACGGTTAATATTGATGTTGGCCTAGAGCTGGTGGATATTCAGTCTAAATATCATCGTATTAATACCGAAAATCTGGCATTTGGTCAGTATCAAGTTACTTTAAATGAACAACGTGCCGTGAATCGTGATTTTTTACTGGAGTTTAAACCGCTGCAAAAAGAGCAAGCGCAAGCCGCATTTTTTACTGAGCAGCTCAGTAATGGTGAGCGTTATGGATTATTAATGTTGCTGCCGCCGGATGATCATTTTACGCAGACTCAGCGTCTATCAAGAGAAATGATTTTTGTAGTCGACACTTCCGGCTCTATGCACGGACAGTCAATGGAGCAAGCCAAAAGTGCACTTCATTATGCGTTATCGTTACTTGATAGTAACGACAGCTTTAATATTGTCGGCTTTGACGATCAAATTATGCCTATGAGCGATAAACCTGTGCCGGCTAATGATTTTAATTTACGCCGTGCTGAGCGCTTTGTATATAATTTACAAGCTGATGGCGGCACTGATATTAAAGGGGCATTAGATGGTGTACTAGATGCTCGTGAGCATCTAGGGTATGTGCGTCAAGTGGTATTTTTAACCGATGGCAGTGTCAGTAATGAAGATGCATTGTTTAAACATATTAGTGCGCAACTAGGTGATAGTCGTTTGTTTACGATTGGTATCGGTAGTGCGCCTAATAGTTACTTTATGCGTCGAGCTGCAGATGTTGGGCGCGGAACGTTTACTTATATTGGCAGCAGTAGTGACGTGCAACCAAAAATGCAGCAACTATTTGATAAGTTAGCTCATCCTGCAATTACTCAACTTGCGCTTAGCAGTGATTTGGCAAATCAAGCTCTTGAATATTGGCCATCGCCGTTACCCGACCTGTATTTTTCAGAGCCGGTGATGGTTGCTATAAAGCTTGATAATAATGCCGGCGTTACTTTAGCGGGGCAAACGGCGCAAGGACCGTTGTCGATAAAGTTAAATACACAACAAGGGCGACCGGCTCATGGAATTGCAAGGTTGTGGGCACGGCAAAAAATTAAATCATTATTACTTTATAACGAGCAAGAGCAGGTTAAAGCACAGGTTGAGAGTCTAGCGCTTGAACATCAATTACTTAGTCCGTTTACCGCCTTTGTAGCGATTGAACAGACACCATCGAGCACTGTTGCTGAGCAGAATGTGCAAGTGGTTAATCAACGACCTCAGGGTCTAGCAATGAGTTTGCCACAAACTGATGGGCAAAGCAGACTACATATTTTACTCGGTTGCATGCTGTTGGCTGGATTTGCAGTGTTGAGACTGAAAAAATGAAAGCAGTGATTGGCGCTATATTGTTGATTGTTGGCTTGGCGTTGCTTGGTCATGGTAGTTATATGCAAGCTAAAGCGTGGCTGGCACAACACCTTATAGAGCAGGCTTGGCAAGTGGCACTGACAACGCCAGAGCAACAAGTTAAACCCTGGTTCTATGCTGATAGTTATGTAACTGCACAACTGAATTGGCCAAGCCAAAAGCAAACCTTAACAATATTAGCAGGAGCCAGTGGCCGTAACTTAGCGTTTGCTCCGAGTCACTTTTTAGCTAGTGCAGAGCTAGGCTCTGAGCAAGCAGGCGTGTTAATTGCTGGACATAATGACACTCACTTTGCTTTCTTACAAAAAGTGAATGTAGGTGAGCAATTTAGCTTACAAACGCAAAATGGCCAAATTGATCGCTATCGAGTGCGTGGGATTGCGGTTATTCATCAGTCCCAGTACGATTTTTTAGCGCATAAAGGCTTGTATTTATTAACCTGTTATCCGTTTGACTCTTTAGCCTCCGGGACTGAATTACGATTATTAGTCTCTGCCGATAAATTGCCATCACCTGCATCGGTGTTATCTATGTCTACTACCAATTCTTGATGACGCTGACTTATCATTACACCTACAAATACCACGCCAATGCTGAGCCATTGGCTAAGAGAAAGCACTTCTCCCAAGATAATTGCTGATAATATTAGGGTGAAAATCGGTATTAAATTTGAATAGGCTGCGGCAGTGAGCACTGACACCTTACTAATTGCGTAATTATACAAACCATAGCCGCCTAAGGTGACGCAAGAGCCTAAATATAAAATACTTAATAATGCGCCAAGGTCGTGTTGATTTTCACTGGGTAAATCAATAAACAGTAAAAATGGCGCAAAGAACAGACTACCGCTAAAACCTTGCAGTGCAATTAAGGTTAATGGTGAGTAGCGAGCAACTAAATGTTTAACTGAAATAGTATAAAATGCAGCGCAGACCATTGCCATTAACTCCAAAAAGTTACCCAGCAATGGATTGGGAGCCTGCTCTGAGCTTGGCGACATTAAAGTTAATAAGATACTGCCGCCAATACAAAAAGTGAAACCAATAACAATGGCCTTACTAATGTACTCTTTGAGCATAAAAAACGCTAAAAGTGCTACGATAATCGGTAAGCACGATACAATAACCCCCGCTTGAGAAGCTGAAGTATATTCCATCGCATGGCCTTCAAATAAAAAATACAAACAGGGCTCAGCCAGCGACATCCCCACCAGATATTTCCAGTCACCTTGATGATATTTAAAGCGAATAACGTAACGCCATAAGCACAATGCCATGACTAAGGTGGTTAACATGCGTAAAAAAATCACCAGTGCAGGGTCATAAATGGCGATCGCGTATTTCAGCGCGATAAAAGAACTACCCCATAAAAAGGTGGCGATTATTAAACATAAACTGGCTGGCATGAAGGTCGCTTTAAAGTGAATTAAAACACGATCCTAGCACGTCAGCACCGTGATTGAATATTTTTAACTTGTTCAAAAATCGATAACTGGTATAAATAAATCCTTCAATATTTTTGTGTAGTAAAAAGCATGCAAAGGGCACAGGTAATAGTGGTTAAGCTGGGAACGAGTGTACTCACTGGTGGAACCGATAAACTCGACAAAGCACACATGGTTGAATTAGTTCGCCAATGTTGTGAATTAAAAAAGCAAGGTCATCAAGTTGTGCTGGTATCAAGTGGCGCGGTGGCTGCTGGCCGAGAGCAACTATTAAAACCCTGCGGTCGTTCTTTGATTGATAAACAGATGCTTGCCGCGATTGGTCAAGGTCAGCTTATCCACATTTGGCAAAGCTTATTTGCTTTATATGGCGTGAATGTAGGGCAAATGCTACTGACTCGCGCTGACGTTGATGACCGAGAACGCTACCTCAATGCCCGCGATACTTTAACTGCATTATTAAGTTATGACGTGGTGCCAATCATTAATGAAAATGATGCGGTCGCAACTGCTGAAATTAAAGTCGGTGATAACGACAACCTCTCAGCACTGGTCGCTATATTAGCTAATGCCGACAAATTATTATTACTAACCGACCAAGAAGGTTTATTTACCAGTGATCCACGTACTGATGTTAATGCGCAATTAATTGACGAAGTGGCACATATTGATGATGAGTTACGCCAGCTTGCTGGTGGCAGTGGAACTAGTCTAGGCACGGGTGGTATGGCAACGAAATTGCAAGCCGCTGATATCGCTCGTCGAGCCGGGGTGGAAGTGATTATAGCCAAAGGTGCTGGTAAAAATGTGATCCTTAATTGTATGAGCGAACAGTTACCAGGCACACGCTTTGTAAAGCTAACAGCGCCAAGAGATGGCCGTAAAAAATGGCTGTTAGCTGGACCTAAAAGTAGTGGCCAAATAGTGATTGATGATGGCGCAGTAAATGCTTTACAGCAACAAGGCGCTAGTTTATTAGCCAAAGGCGTACGCGGTGTGCGCGGGCAGTTTGAACGTGGCGATTTGATTGATTTAGTCACCAGCGATCAACAATTAGTGGCCCGTGGGTTAGTACGTTTTAGTAAAGCTGAAACCGATACCATTAAAGGTTGTCATTCAAGTGAAATTACAAAGTTGCTAGCTTTTGATTGCGGTAGTGAAGTGATCCATCGAGATGATTTGGTGTTGTTTTAGATTATCAAACTACTACATTGTAAACATTAAAGTCATCCCTTGAGGATATAAATGAATAGTTTAATAATACAGCAAGACTCAAGCTTTTATTCTTTGATGCAGGCCTTTTCACTGCGGTATTGAGTTTTGCTTTATATTTTTAAAATAACGTGGATTGCTTTACCTTTTAGGAGATGGATTCACGTTCTTTGATGCTATTTTAGCTTTATATTCTGTGCTAAAATCTGTGCCCTTAAATTGTTGTAAACAGGGCCCAGTTGATGAAATTAGTTCGTTGGTTATTAGGTAGTTTGATCTTATTTTTTGATTTTGTTTTTACACCACGTAGTAAAAAACGTCCTGCGGGAGAGCAAGCTCAGCTTGATCAACTCACTGCACAATTTAAACTATATCAATTCAAAGCTTGCCCATTCTGCGTAAAAGTGCGCCGTGCAATTAAACGCGAAGGGTTAAAAGTTGAAACGCGCGACGCGAAAAGTAATGAACGGTATCGTCAAGAATTGCTCGAACAAGGCGGAAAAATAAAAGTACCGTGTCTACGTATCGAAAAAGATAACCAAGTCACTTGGTTATATGAATCAAACGATATCATTGCTTACTTAAATAAAGCTGCAGCTTAATATTCATTTTTCAAGCGCATTTGCTGTGTTAGCATTTAGCGCATATTTTATTGCCCATTGAAAGAGAACATAACCATGACAATTCGTACACGTGTTGCGCCGTCACCAACCGGTGACCCGCATCTTGGTACCGCTTATATCGCCTTATTTAATTACTGTTTTGCTAAGCAGCAAGGTGGCGAATTTGTACTTCGTATTGAAGACACAGACCAAGTACGTAGCACTTCAGAATCAGAACAAGCGATTATGGATAGTCTTCGTTGGTTAGGGCTTGAATGGGATCATGGTCCTGATGTCGGTGGTGAGTTTGGTCCTTATCGTCAATCAGAGCGTAGCGATTTATATAAAAAATATGCGCATCAGTTAGTTGATGATGGCAAAGCATTTTATTGTTTTGCAACTAGCGAAGAGCTGGACCAAATGCGTGAAGAGCAAATGGCTGAAGGCCTGCGTCCTAAATACGATGGCCGTGGTTTAAACCTTACGGATGACGAAATTAAAGCCAACTTAGCTGCCGGTAAGCCTTACGTTATACGTATGAATATTCCAAGCGAAGGTACCTTTAAATTTAACGATTACTTACGTGGTGAAATTGAGATCCCGTGGGAAAACGTTGATATGCAAGTGTTACTTAAAGCCGATGGTTTCCCAACTTACTTTTTAGCTAACGTGGTTGATGACCACCATATGGAAATTAGCCATATTTTCCGTGGTGAGGAGTGGATCAACTCTGCGCCTAAGCTGCTAAAATTATATGAAGATTTTGGTTGGCAAGCGCCGGTGCTTGGTCACTTACCACTATTACGTAATCCAGATAAGTCAAAGCTATCTAAGCGTAAAAATCCAACTTCTATTAATTACTATAAAGAAATGGGTTACTTACCTGAAGCGGTACTTAACTACCTTGGACGCATGGGCTGGTCAATGCCGGATGAGCGTGAAAAGTTCACGCTTGCTGAAATGATTGAACATTTTGATATGAAGCGTGTATCACTCGGTGGCCCAGTATTTGACGTTGATAAACTAAGCTGGTTAAACGGCATGTGGATCCGCGAAAACTTCAGCAACGAAGAGCTAATTCAGCGCTTTGTAGATTGGAAGTTTAATGGGGCAATGCTTGCTAAAGTATTACCAGAGGCGAAAGCCCGCATTAATACCCTATCAGATATGGTTGATTTAGCCGGTCATTTTGTCGGTGGCATTCCAACTTACGACCCTGCGTTACTGACCGCTGGTAAAGCCGATGAAGATGTAATTCGCCAAGCTTTACAGTTCTTTATCTGGGAGCTTGAGGGCTTACGAAGCTGGGAAAAATCAGCAATATTTGCTATAGCTAAAGCGGTGTCTACTTTCCATGAGCTGAAGATTAAAGACTTTTTAGAGCCGATATTTGTCGCTATTACTGGCAAAACGTCTTCAACATCAGTACTTGATGCAATGGAAATATTAGGCTCAGATCTATCGCGCGCACGTTTACGTGTAGCACTTGCGCATTTAGGTATCTCTAAAAAGCAAGCGAAGAATATTGAGCGTGCGTATCGCGAGTATCCTGCTGCATAGGTAAAGTAATCTAGCTAAGCTTGATGATCATTAAAAGCCGAACTTTATTAACGTGGAGTTCGGCTTTTTTGTGGAAAAATAATGGAGTATTGCCAACAAGCAAAGCTAGTGTGTGGACGATGAAATTATAACAGTTGGCTGTTCTCACGCAATTTGTTAGCTCAGCAGTGAAAAGTGGGGTATCGGTGGTTTATTTTTTCGAAAAAAAAGCCGTGTTTTAAATCAACACGGCTTTGTTGTTTTAATTTGCTTTGCCCTAGACTTTGAACTCATCTACAGACAAGCGTAACTCTTCGGCAAGTTTAGCGACCTCAGAGCTTGATATATTAGTCTGATTAGCTCCTTCAGCGGTTTGTTCAGCAATGGCTACGATAGACTCAAGGCGCTCGCTGATCTCTTGTGAGACTTGTTGTTGCTCTTGTGCTGCGGTCGATATTTCTTCACTCACATCATGTGCTAAAGCAACCGCTGAGGTGATTGAATCCAGTGCTGCGTTGGCTAGGTCTGATTGTTCAACACAAGAATCAGCTTGTTGCTTGCCTTTAGACATTGCAGTTACGGCTGCTTCAGCGCCTGTTTGCAATGATTCGATCATGGCTTGAATTTCTTGAGTCGAGGCTTGTGTTTTACTAGCCAATGAACGAACCTCATCAGCAACAACGGCAAAACCACGACCTTGTTCACCGGCACGTGCTGCTTCAATAGCTGCATTAAGTGCTAGTAAGTTAGTTTGATCCGCGATACCACGAATAACATCAAGAATACTACCAATCGAGGCGCTATCTTGATGAAGCTTATTAATGACTAGTGAGGCTGATTCAACTTCACGAGCTAGCTGCTCAATGGTCGATTTATTCTGGCTAGAAATACCCTTAACTCGTTCAGCTTCTTTATCGGCATTTTTGATTTCTTTAAGTGCCTGTTGTGCGCTATTACTCACCGTTTGTGAGGTACTGCTCATTTCTGTTGTCGCTGTTGCCGCTTGTTCTACCTGTGCTTGTTGATTACGAATTGCTTGGCTTGATTCACCGGTAATAGCAGACGTTTCTTCTGAGGCCGCAGCAAGTTGTGTGGAACGAGATATAATGCCTTTGATCAAGCTGCGTAAGCTGGCGATAAGTGTATTACAACTACGCGATAGCTCACCAAATTCATCTTTAGCCGTATCATCAAGACGTTGTGTCATATCGCCACTAGCAACAATATCAAGAATGCGGTTAACTTCTGCAAGTGGTTTAGTAATGCGATTAACTGTTATATAAGCCACTATTATAGCTAGTAAGGTAGCACTTATCATACCAACCCAAGTCCATAAGTTGGCTGAGTCGACGTCGATCCTAACTTCTTTTTGTAATTCAAAAGCAACATTACTCGCTTGAGCGACTAACTCGTTGAGTTGTTTTAATGCAGTTGCCGTAGCTTGCTCTGCCTCAGTAAGTTCCGTTTCAGTCATTGCGATCACATCAATTAAACGCTTTTTATTAGCTGAAATACTATTGTTGCCGAGAATGTTATCGCGAATAGAGACAAAGTAGTTGTTTAGATCGTTGTATAAACCCGGCTCAGCGGCTTCAACAACCGGTTTGAGTAGCTTTAAACTACGCTCAATTTCTTCTAAATAATAAAGCTGCTCATTTTTGACGATATCTAAGGTATTTTGGGTTTTAACTGTCAGCATGTCAGTGCTGTTAGTCACCAAAGATAAAAAGTTATTTTCTAATTTATTAGCTGCTTGATAGGCTCTGCTATCACTGCTTTCTAAACCATCAATATCGATAATATCCAAAACCACAGAGTTAGCATCTTCTGCAGCAAGCTCAATAGTTTCTAACTGTGCTCGTAATGATTTATTGAGTTCTAATTGAGTTTTTTTATCTTTTAATAAATCTTCTACTAATTTAATAAAACTTTTGTAAGTTCGTTCCACGCTTTGACTACTTTGATTTAGTTGAGCATTGTCACTGACAACTTGTCGTAATTGCGAGTAAGATTTATCAAAGCGTTGTTTTTGTTCGAACACTGATTTTTCAATTGGCGCAAGCTCTGCAGCTGAAGTGGTATAAAAGCTTGCTTGGGCAGCTTTACTCATTAAGATAAACTCAACCTGAAGTTCAGAACTTTGTTCCAGTGCAGGCAATGATAATTGATTTACTTGCTGCGCTGAATTATTAATATTTGCGATTCTGAACAGTGAATTACCCCCAATTAAAAGAAGTAATAAGGTGATACAAATAAAACCACCCCAAATACGCTGGCTGACAGTTAAGTTCATATAAAAATTCCATAAAGAGAGTAGCAATTAGACTTTATCGGCTTTATTGCGGATAAGTTAAGTAATTAAATTTAATTACTTTTAACATTTATAACTTTAAATCTAACAGAAGATGAGTTTTTTTTCAGGTTATTTAGATAGAATTAGCTGAATTAATGCTGAATAATTGTTTGTTTTTTAATTCTAGCAAGGTCATAGCTCCACCCCACACACAACCAGTGTCTAAAGCGTAGATATTTTCATGATCGGTTACACCTTCAAGAGCAGCCCAATGACCAAAAACAATATGTTGTTTAAAAGTTGTAAATCTTGGGTGCTTGAACCAAGGGATCATTGCAGTAGCGTTAGCAATACCACCTTTATAGCTTAACTCTAATTGTTCATCAAGGGTTAAAAATCGCATTCGAGTAAAGTAATTTATAATATAACGAAACCGCTCAAAGTCATTGAGTTGTTCACTCCAAAGGCTAGGGTGCTGCTCATACATATGTTTGAAAAAATCGCGCGCATTCTCACCTTGATAGCAGGATTCAGCAAATTGAGCATGTTGCAGAGCCTGCTCAATGGACCATGCGGGGTTGAGACCGGCGTGGCTAATAAATACCTGTTCTTTTTCAAGCCATAAAGCAAGTGGTTGCTGTTGTAACATGGCTATATAAGCAGGTAGCTTTGTGGAATCAAGCAGGGCGGTGAGCTTGTCTTTAGGATTAGCGGGTTTATCTAACATGTAATTGGCAATCAGGTGTAAGTCGTGATTACCCAAGGTAACGGTGATGCTATCTTGATGTGTATATATATAATCTAGGCAGGCAAGTGAGTCGGGGCCGCGGGCGACAATATCGCCCACTAAATAAAGGTGATCTTTGCTTGGGTTGAAGTCAACTTGCAGCAACAAAGCTTGAAATTCTTTATAACAACCTTGTAGATCACCTATCGCATAATTTGCCATTATTTAACCTAAATTCGGGAGAATAAATCTATCTCCTGTGGCTATTTTCAACGCTAACTGCGTTGAATCTACTTGCAATAGGCCAGCTATTGACGCGTAAATTCGCCTTGTTATCTCTGAAAATCTCCGACAGGACAGCTTAAAGGCTAGTTATATCATTAAATCAATGCGTTAATAAATATCTTAACCCGATTTCAGGTTATTTAATGTAAAATATTAGGCAGTGATAAACGAAAAACATTAATAGGTGCATCAAACTCTGTACCGAACTCATTCTTCAAGGTGTAATAACCTTGCATCGTTCCTACGGGAGTATCTAGCACTGCACCACTGGTATATTTATAGCTTTCACCAGGACCAATAGTTGGTTTTTCACCGACTACGCCTTCACCTTGTACCTCGATTTCTTTACCATTTGCATCAGTGATCAACCAATAGCGGCTAATTAACTTTGCGCTGCATAGACTGTGATTTTTAATGGTAACGGAATAAGCAAATACATATTTATCAAGTTCAGGTTGTGATTGACCCTCAACATAAAATGTTTCTACCGATACTTTGATGGGTGAGCCCAAATTACTGCTTGTTGTCATAAATCCAATTAGCTATATCAATAAATTGTTGTAACGAAAGGCTTTCAGCACGCAACGTGATATCTATACCAATGCTAGTTAATTCATCTGCGGTGAGTAAATTAGCTAAGCTGTTGCGCAGTGTTTTGCGGCGCTGATTAAAGGCCTCTAAACACACAGTGTTAAGAATTTTAGTACTTTTTGCTGTACGTTGCTCTGGCTTTTTCGGTATTAAACGAATAACGGCAGAATCAACTTTCGGTGCTGGTTTAAAACACTCTGGTGGTACTTCGATGACAGGCATTGCATTACAGTAATACTGTGTCATTACACTCAAGCGACCAAATGTTTTACTACCAGGTCCTGCTACCATGCGTTTTACCACTTCTTTTTGTAGCATAAAATGCATATGCTCAATGTTGTCGGCAAACTCGAATAAATGGAACAGTAACGGTGTTGAAATATTGTACGGTAAATTACCAAACACTTTTAGTTTGTTGCGGTCAGCTTTGATCAAACTTGAAAAATCAAATTTCATTGCATCACCTTGATGCACAGTAAGCTTAGGCCCTAAAAAAGGATGCTCAGTTAAGCGCTGGGCTAAATCTTTATCTAGCTCAACAACCGTTAAGTGGCCACTTAGCTCACTTACCGGTTCAGTGATAGCACCTAGACCAGGACCGATTTCAACTAAATTATCTTCAGGTTTAGGATCAATCGCGGTGACGATTTTATCGATGATCATCTCATCACATAAAAAGTTTTGCCCAAAACGTTTGCGGGCGCGGTGTCCTAAATGTACTTTATCTGTCATTGATTTTGTGCTTTTTCATGGGCGAGCTTAATTGCTTCGCGGATCGCTAATTCAAAACTACCAACATCAGCATCACCAGTACCGGCTAAATCGAGCGCCGTACCGTGATCAACTGAGGTGCGTATAAACGGCAAACCAAGGGTGATATTAACCGATTTGCCAAAACCTTTGTATTTTAGCACAGGTAAACCTTGATCGTGATACATTGCCAGCACAGCATCAGCTTGTGATAGATATTTGTCTTGGAACAAGGTATCAGCAGGCAATGGCCCGATTAAATTCATACCTTCACTATTTAGCTGTTCAATGGTTGGGGTGATGGTGTCAATTTCTTCACGCCCTAAATGGCCATCTTCACCCGCATGAGGGTTAAGCCCACAGACTAAAATACGTGGTTTTTCGATACCAAATTTAGTTTGTAAATCATGGTTTAAAATACCCGCAACTTTACTTAAACGCTCACTTGTAATAGCACGTGATACATAAGCTAGTGGGATGTGCGTGGTCACTAGTGCAACTCTTAAGCCTTCAGTAGCTAACAACATCACCACATCAGGGGTGTTTGATTGCTGGGCAAAGTATTCGGTATGGCCGCTAAATGAAATACCAGCTTTATTGATAATACCTTTATTAACAGGGCCAGTTACAACCGCAGCAAACGTACCATTCATATTTTTTTCGCACGCGATACGTAAAGTATCGAGTACGTATTGGCCGTTGGCATCATTTAATACACCCATTTCAACTTCGGCACCTAAATCAACTTGGTGCAGATAGACACTCCCTGCTGGAGCGATTGCTGCTGCTGCGTTTTCATCAAATGGAATTAAATTGATTGTTAAACCAAGCTGTTTGGCTCGCTGTTGTAATAACTGCTTATCAGCAATCACAACCAGCTGCGCAGGCCAATCATGCTGTGCAAGTTGCAACAGTAAATCTGGGCCGATCCCGGCAGGTTCGCCGGGAGTAATTGCAATACGTAGAATCATTGGTTATTCATCAATTGGGAAAATTTCAACATGGGCTTGCTCACGCATTTCTTGCTGCCAGTTAAAGCTTTCTTCTTTAAATTTACGATTAAAGAGCATGCCATGAGCACGGTTACGTTTAGCTAGTTCGGTTTTATCAGCAATGCGTTTGTCTAATAGCTGCACTATATGCCAACCAAATGTGGTTCTAAACGGGTCACTGATCTCATTTTTATCAAGTGATAGTAGGGCGTCTCTAAACTGTGGCACATAGGTTGTAGGATCTGTCCAATCGTACTCTCCACCTTTAAGTGCAGAGCCTGGATCTTCTGAATACTCTTTAGCAAGCTCACCAAAATCAGCTGTACCTGCGCGTAACTCTTTGGCAAAACCATTTAGCATATTGCGGGCTTTTTCTTCACTTAAGATAATTGACGGCTTGATTAAGATATGGCGAGAACGAACTTCAGTTGTTTCAACAACCTGGCGACCACGAATATCTTGCACTTTAATGATATGAAAACCAGCGCCAGAGCGTAGCGGGCCGATAATGGCATCTTTTTTAGTGCCTTTAACTGCTTCAGCAAATAATGACGGCATTTCATTGATACTCATATAACCTAGCTGACCACCTTCAAGAGCTTTTGAACCACTTGATGATGAAATAGCGATGCGTTTGAATTCTTTACCTTCTCGTAAAAATTCGATGACTTTATCGGCACGAGTTTTTGCATCAGAAATTTCATCTGCAGTGGCATTATTTGGAATATCAATGAGGATATGACCAATGTCATACTCTTCCGTATTTTGACCTTGGCTTTCCATTATTTTTAAAAGGTTATCAACTTCTTGCGGGCTAATATAAATACGACGATCTACGTTTGCGCGCATCACTTGTTGAGTAGTAATTTCTTTACGAATTTCTTCACGATAAGACTGGAAACTCTCGCCTGACGCTTCAATCGTACGGCGCAAGTCTGCAATTGTTCCGCCTTGTTCTTTAGCCATACTAACCAAAGTTTGATCCAGTTGACTATCAGAGATTTCTAACCCCATACGCTCGGCTAATTGCATCATCAGCGCTTGATTTACTAAGCGCTCCATTGCTTGAATGCGTAGCGTATCATCCGAAGGTAATTCTTGTCCTTGCTCTTTGGCTTGGGTTTTTACACGGTTAACTATGGTGTCAACTTCACTTTGTAAAATAACCCCTTGGTTTACAATACCAACCACCTTGTCTATTTCAACAGGGGCTGCGAAAGCGCTTTGGTATAAACCAAGCGTCAAAAATGCTGATGCTAATAATTTTTTTAAATTCATACTTTTTCTAATACTCTTGCTAATAGTACGGTAATACTAGTTATTAAGAAAATACGGTCTACGATAGCCAAAAATACCTTGTTGTAATAATTTTTGTGCATCATAACGGCTTTTACTACCTAACCCTTTTAAGACAATATTAAACCCAATGCTTGAATCAAAAGTGGCTTGTTCTTGGCCTATCGCTTGATTTAAATCAGTTGCGATTTGGCGACGACCGGTAATTTGAAAGGCCCAACAGCAGGATTCATATTGCAATCCGCTGAACACCTCGACACTACGACCGCTTTCTAAATCGCGGTGATAGCTACTTACAAACTGCCATTGATCACTGAGCGGAATGCTAGTAAAAAAGCCAACTTGTTCGATTGTATTGCCTGAGACATCATTTGCATAGCGATGGTTCAATTGTACCAGCTGATTATCGTCACCTTTATAATCTAAAGTCACATTTGACTGGATAATCTGCTTTCCATCGGTGTCATACTGAATTCCGCCTGATAAATACCAGCGGCGGTGCCAATGTAACATGGTTTGTGCGGCAAACAAGGCATTATAGTTGGTATCTGAGTTTAACCCTTGTGATGTTGGCTTGGCAGAGTCACTTAAATAAAATATTTGACCGGCACTAAAATTAAACAATTCTTCGTTTTTATTATTAAATAAACGCGTGGTTGCACCTAATGTAAATTGATTCGCTGCGGCTATACGATCAACGCTTGAGAAGCGACTATCACGGAATAAACCAAAAAAATCATCTTGTAGTTTTGTCGTATCGTATAAACCTATATCGGATTGATCTTTATTTGGTGTATACAAATATTGCACTTGTGGCTCTAAGGTTTGAATCCCATCATCAGCGAAGATAGTGGTATCACGCTCAAAGTTTAATTGGCTGTATAAACGCACTTTAGGCAAGGTACGTGAAACTGATTTAGCATAATCGGTATTAGCTAAATCACCTTCTTGCTTATAGTTAGTGTGCAGTACGCTAAATTCAGATAAAAACGACCAAGCATGCTCTTGATAACCATAACTTACTTTGGGTTCGATGTGCACCCGAGTGGCTTTTTCTATGATTGCCGTATCATTAGTAAAGTGGCTCAGTTCACCGTCTAGGGTCAGTTCAATATCCTGAAAACTAAATGGTGCTGTTTGTGAAAAGCTAATTTGTGGCCATGCCGCATACGATTCAAGATGATCACCGAGCACTTCAAAGTTTTGTACTTTAATATCTGTACGCCAAGTATCACCTAAGTGTGATAACGAGCCAGTACGATACAGTTGGGTGTCAGTACGTGTTGCGTAATTAGAACCCAAATCAGTGAGATAGTTATCATCGCTGACGTTGGTTATATCAACATTTGCACGCCAGTTTTCGGCAAAATAACTTTGTTGTTGCCAGTGAAATAGAAAGCGCTCTTTGAGTTCTGGTTCGGAGTCGTCTTTGTCAAGGTATTCAAGTGCTACGAGACCTTCATTGATATCACTTAAATAACGAAACTCGGTTTGCAGCTGTAAGCCTTTTTTAGACATATAGCGAGGTGTAATCGTGGCATCAAAGTTTGGTGCAATATTCCAATAATATGGAGTAACAGTTTCTACGCCGTAGCGATCTGAACTGGAAATATTGGGTGTTAATAAGCCTGATTTTCTTCGATTATCAATTGGGAAAGTGAAATAGGGTAAATAAAGTACTGGCGTATCCATAATACGTAATACCATATCATGGGTTTCGCCCCAGCCTTCTTCACGGGATAATAAAATTTGTTCAGCTTGAATTGCCCACACGGGCGTATCGCTTGGACAGGTAGTAAAGCTTGCGTTCAGCAGATCTAAGCCAGACTTATTAATGGTGAGCTTTTCTGCACCGCCGTGTGCTTGTTGATCCGTCAGCTTATAATCGGCACCAAGTAGGCTGATTTCAGAACTATTTAAATCAGCATTAAGACCTGAGCTATTTACTTCACTGATAGTGTCACGGTAAGTAATAGGGCCAGTTGCATTAAGTAACCCACGCTGTTTGTCAATTAGCGCACTTTGTGCGGACAAACTCATAGTAAGGGTGTTAATATCAACATTACCGGTAAATTCTGCGCTTTGGGTGCCAAGCAGTTCAATATCATCTGAACGGATATCGATCATGCCTAAGTCAAGGCCAGCAAGCGGTTGCCAAGCTCTGGTTTGCATTGAATTGCCACAAAAGTTGTGTGTCAGTTCAGTTTCGGCGAACGATGGTGCGCTGATCACACTTAGCATCATCATGCCCCAGGTTTTGCTCATTTATTAACCTTAATATGCTGTCGTTGGATGTAAGAATGACATAATAAAGGAAAACAATGGCAAATACAGTAATTGACTTAGTGAAAAATAGATATCTTGTAAAATGAATCGTTATAAAAGTTTACAGCAGTTTTTAAATCCGCACTTCGAAGATGAAGTATACCAGCTAGCTGCGATCACCGGAGACGCCAGCTTTCGTCGTTATTTCCGCCTAAATCGCGGTCAAGATAGCTATATAGTTATGGACTCAGATCCAGCTAAGCTCGATAACACTCCTTATATAGAACTCAACAAAGTTTTTTCTGAGCATGGTTTCAAACTACCAAAAATATTACATGCTGATGAAAAGCAAGGGTTCTTCTTATTAAGCGATTTAGGCAACACACATCTTGCTGATATGCTGGATGATAAAGAACGTATCAATCACTATAAACACCTTATAAAACTTAGTGCACAATGGGCAAAAATGCCGCCTGTTGAGCACATGAAAGATTTTGATCGGGCATTTTTAGAATTAGAACTAAGTATTTTTTTAGAATGGTTGGTAGAGAGATTTTTAGAGCTAGAAGTTACTGCTGCAGAACGTAATTTATGGCAAACGAGCTGTGAGTTATTAATTGAAAATATACTCGCGCAACCTAGCGTCACCGTACACCGTGATTTTCATAGCCGTAATATTATGCACAGTGAACAGCAATGGGCAATTATTGACTATCAAGATGCCGTGCAAGGCCCGGTATGTTATGACCTGGTATCGTTACTGCGTGATTGTTATTTTAAACTTCCTCACGATGAACTTGAATACTTACTTGAGCATGCATTTGCTGAGTTTGAGCAACAGGGCTTGCTCAGTAACATCAGCTTTGCAACCTTTAAACAATGGTTTGATTTAACCGGTATTCAACGCCATTTAAAAGCGGCGGGTATTTTTTGCCGGTTAAATTTACGCGATGGTAAACTCGGTTATATGGATAATGTATTACCGACACTGCGCTACATTAGTGATGTGGCGCAAGATCATTCATCGTTGGTGGAGCTGGGTAAATGGATCAACAGTAAGATTATTCCTGCTACCTTAGTCGCACTTAATAAAGTGCCAACTAAATAATGAAAGCGATGATTTTAGCCGCGGGTCGCGGTCAGCGAATGATGCCACTTACCGCAGAATTACCTAAACCTATGTTAAAGGTGCAAGGAAAACCATTAATCGAGCATCATATTGAGCGACTAAAAACAGCAGGGATCACTGATTTTATTATAAACCTTGCTTGGCAAGGAGATAAGATCCGTGCTTACTTTGGCGATGGTAGCCAGCTTGGAGTACATATTGAGTATAGCCAAGAGCCTGAGCAGGGATTAGAAACTGCAGGTGGTATTATTCAAGCATTACCTTTGCTTGGTGAGCAATTTATTGTTATTAATGGCGACATATTTACCGACTATGATGTTAGTTCATTACTGCATATTCACTTAGATGCGGGCGAGGCACATATTGTGTTGGTTGAAAATCCAGCCCACAACCCAAATGGTGACTTTACGTTGCGTCATCTAAGCGCAGATAGCCCCAAGTATACATTTTCTGGTATTAGTCGCTTTCATCAGCAATTTTTTGCAGGAATTACAGCGGGTACTCATCGCTTAGGGCCATTATTAAAAAGTAAATTGGCTGAGCATGTTGTCTCTACGGAGCTGTACATAGGTAACTGGGACGATATCGGAACTCCAGAACGATTAGCTCAATTGAATGAGTTGTTGATAGAGCAACAAAAAACTCATTAAGTAATTCACATATAATAGGAGCGCCTCATGTGGGGTAAAATTTTAGGTGCCTGCTTTGGCTTTATGTTTGGGCGTATTATAGGCTTATTTATAGGCTTATACCTGGGCCATATGTTTGACAAGAGTTTAAAGCAGAACTTTGATAAAGCCGGCGGCTTTTCAAGCTTATTTAAAGGCGATGATGATATTAATCAGCGCCAAGCGTTATTTTTTACCAGCTGTTTTGGAGTAATGGGGCACATTGCTAAGTCAAATGGCCGCGTAAGCGAAACCCACATCCGTGCTGCCAGTTTATTTATGGATGAAATGGGACTCACTGGTGATGATCGCAAAGAGGCACAAGATGCGTTTAAAACGGGAAAAGACGCTGATTTTTCATTAAAAGAAACTGTTTTCGATTTTAAAGAGCGTTTTGCTCGTCGCCATGATTTATTACAACTGTTTTTAGAAATTCAAATCCAAATGGCGTTTTCTGATGGGGTGTTAGCTGCGCAAGAAAAGGAGCTACTCCAAGAGGTAAGTAAGTTATTAGGGATCTCTAAAACTCACTTTGCATTTGTACTTAAACGTTACCAAGCTGAATTTTCATTTCGTCAGCAACAACAACGCTATCAACAGCAGCAACAACGTCAACAAGGGCAAAGCAGCAGTTATCGTGAAGGCTCAGGGCATCATGTACCGCCAAATAGTGGCATGAGCCGTACTCAAGCGCTGGCTTTGCTGGGGCTAAATAATGAGGCGAGTGAACGAGAAGTAAAAGTAGCGTACCGTAAATTAATGGCGCAGCACCATCCTGATAAATTAGTTTCTCAAGGTTTACCTAAACATATGATGGAACTGGCAGTCAAGAAAAGCCAAGATATTCAAGCCGCTTACGAATATTTAAAAAAGGCGGCGTAAAAACCCGTCTACTTCTTTGGTCAAGCGCTCATGTTGCTCAGGCTCAGAGCGCAAACCAAACAGCTCACGTTGGCGGTAATCATATTTACTGTGACGTTTAACCCAGCGTTTTCTATCCGCCACACTCAGCAGTAAGTCCGGGTTATCTATGTTGTAGTAAATATCCAATAACGGCGGGCTAATAGTCGATATAATCGCGTTAAGTTGTTGGTTACGTTTACTGTTTGGTAAATAACTGCTAAGGCTGACAAATGCATCTATGTTGGTATTTGGATATTCGCCATAGTGTTCGAGCAATACTCCCGCAGAGGCACCTTGTGCAATAACAACAATTTTCCCATCTTCATCCAATGCACTTTGATACAACGCATTAAAGCGTGCAATTAAGTTGAGTTTATAATTATCTATTATCGCATTGCTTATATGAGCGATAGCATCAACATGTACAACAGGAGTGGCTGTGTCAGCTGATGGTTCGCCATTGTCTGAACTTGTAGTTTGCTTAGCCGCTGCAGGTTCAGTTGTTTCACTTTCATCCGCAGGTGGCGCTGCCTGCCAATCAATATCGGGTACCGTCATAGCAATTGTGGCATAGCCTAAATCGTTAAGTTGCGTGCGTAAAAAGTTGAGCCCGTTGTTATTGGTAGGTAAGTGTTGCCAATCAGGGATAATCAATACCACACCGCGCTGCTGGGCACTCATGTGTTGGCGATATAAACTTAAAAACTCAGTATCACCAGCGAGTAGCGGTTTTAGTTCATCTTGCGGCATTAGGCGTGATAAATCATTACTGCTGATTGTTGACCATGGTGTGGGTGCAATAAAGTCGGCTGCTTGGGCTGGCATGGCCAAGAAAGTCCCAGAAACCAAACTAATTAATTGCCATACTTTAAACTGTTTGCCGATAGCCATATAAACCACCACGATGAATCAATAAGTTGTTATCGGCGTGTACAGCAAAAAGTTTAGTGTGATTTTAAGCTCGTAATTAAAACTCTGGCTCAGCTTCAAAAGTCATAATTTGTGCTGTTCCCGGGTGAGTGAGCCGTAGCATTTGTGCGTGCAATTGCAAGCGCGGGGCAGCAGCCAGTGCATCAGGGTGAGCATAGAGCCTATCGCCTAAAATAGGATGTCCCAATGACAACATATGCACACGTAATTGATGTGAGCGTCCGGTAATAGGGGTAAGTTCCACACGAGTAGCGTGCAGCTCATGCTCCAGTACAGTGTAATGAGTTAAAGAGGGCTTCCCCTTGTCATGATCAACCATTTGCTTAGGGCGGTTTGGCCAATCACAGATCAGCGGCAAATTGACTGATCCCGTTAATGGCTCTAGTTTACCGTACACTCGTGCAACATAGCGCTTTGCAGTTTGGCGTTCTTGAAACTGCATACTTAAATGACGATGAGCCGCTTTATGCATTGCTAAACAAATAATTCCAGAGGTTGCCATATCTAAGCGGTGAACTATTTTTGCCGTAGGAAAAACACGGTTAACGCGAGCTATCAAACAATCGGCGTGTTTAGGATCTTTTCCCGGCACAGTCAAAAGTTCACTGGGCTTGTTGACGATCAGTAAATCATCATCTTGAAATAAAATGGTTAAATACGGATCTAATGGAGGATTGTAGTTAATTAACACGGCCGACCTCAATGATTTATGAGCGCGCTATTTTAGAGAAGTCATCGCTTATACACAATCAATAACGTATTAGATTAGACGCGAGAGTATTAATGAGCGAGTTAATTGGCAAGTAGTCGTTAAGCTGAGGGTATTTTTGGGCAAAAGAAAAGCGCGAACTATCTCTAGTCGCGCTTGCGGAATCTTCTAATTTTTTGCATCCTGCAATTGAACTTAATCAACTCCTAAACTTTACTAATCCATGTGATCACACTGTTACTTATTCGTTCTGCGTGATATAGGCTATCCGTGCCTCTGTCCTATGTGCTTCCTTTTGATCCTTTTTGGTAATCTCTATTACCGGTCCTTTACGCATCGTCCTGATGCTATCCCTTAGTTAACAGTTCCATTGCGATACCCTTTAGGGCCTGTCCATCTGTCCGCTTTTATAACATCCTGTTTAACAACTCTCTTGCGAGCCCTGTTGTTATTCCTTTTCGCATCATCTTGACGCTGTCCGTATATTTACTATCCTTAGTGCTACTCATCCTGAGCCTGTCCGTGAATCCATTTTTTCCTAACGTAACCTTTAATTCGAGGTTTATGAGTAATCATTCCTTGTCCGTTTACTCATTTAAGCGTCACTGCTTAACCGATGAAGTAAGTATAGAGAGTATCGGCAAACAAAATAGGCTAAAAATAGTAATGAAAATACAGTCATTATTTTGAAATTTAATAATAGTTATTATATTTCATGTGGTTAGTTTGTTTTTAGACTTTTTTTATGATGCTTTATACTCAATAGCTGTCATAACCGTGAGATATATCGCACAAGTGATTTCCATTATGGGCGTGGTTGCCTTTAATAGTGGATGTAATTGTAGTGTTGCTTAGACGATTTCTAATCGTATATGGTTTAAGTTTATTGCATATATCCCTTAAATGATTAAAAACCAATATCTATTAAGGCGCTTTGTAATTCTTTAAAATAAATGCGACTTGCCGATAAATAAGCGGCTATGAATTGTGGGGAAATTGCTCAACAAGACACGTTTGAGCCGCTATTTAGCGCTTCAAGCTCAAAGGTAGTTGCAGAATTTCTTGGTCAGGGCATATACTTAGGTGCAGATGTATTAACAGCAACTGAATATAGTAATGCTTACGGGGGCTGAGTCATTAGTTACTTATCGTCGAGTAAAGCAAGTTGGGTAACTTTATGTTCGCCCATACCATCTTGAGTTAATACCTTTTCAATCACAAGGCTGTAGTGCAAATACGGTGACTATTTTAAATCATCGTTTTGTTGTTCTGCATTTTGTGTATAAGGTTATGCTCGATGGACAATAAATTGAAGTTGCTGCTTAGTTGGGCCAATCATTTTAGCAAATGAGTAGGTGACAATAAAAATAACACCACACACGGTTAACTTTTTCGCAGATTAAGTGTTTTAGTATTTTTAATTTCATTAAAAACGCCGTGTATGAGACTTTGAGTTAAGGAAATACCATGGCGCAAGCGCAATCTGGAATTTGTGCTGAAGCAAACTTGCACGGTTTACATTTGTTTTTTAATGTATTTGATGGCCACGATGAGTCATTACGCAAAAAATTAAAATACGTTAGCGCTATCCAAGATGAGTTTTCAGATCAGTTTTCTGAATCGATGCTCTCCAGCCTAGTTGCTGTGGGGGCACAGTACTGGCCGCACATTCTGCCTGAATTTCTGCCTAGTGAATTACAGAGCTTTCCTAATATTACTCATAATGATCATATTATGGGGGCTCAGCCTTTTGATTTATTTGTCCAAATTCGTTCCGATAGGGAAGATGTAAACCATTTATTTGCTTTGCAAATTCTCAAGTTATTTGCCCCCGATGTTGAATTGGTTGAGCAAGTGCGAAACTTTCGATTTTTAGATGGTCGCGATTTTAACGGTTTTATACTCGGTGGTGACACTCCTCATGGTCGCCAAAAGCGCATCACAGCGTTAATCAATAACCCCAACCATTTTGAAGATCAAGGCAGTTACGTACATATACAGCGCTATAAGCATGATTTAAGTGTGTGGCAAAACCTACCACTGAGTGAGCAAGAACAAATAATGGGACGCACTCGCTTAGATAATACCTTGATTATGCCAGCGACTGAAAATAGTCATGCTGTACGCACTGAGTTAAAAGATGAGCAAGGGCAACCACTGCAATTAAATCAAAACATGCCTTATGGTGACGTTTACGAACAGGGTATATTAGCGATTAGTTATGCAGCACAGGGAAATGCATTTGAGCAAGTATTACGAAGTCGATTAGGTGATGGCGATTGCTACGATCATTGGCTTGATTTTACTCAAGCCGATATGGGGTCTGCGTTTTTTGCCCCATCAATTAACTTTTTAAAGCAGCTGTAAAAAGTTTGAATCGGTAGACTTATACCGTATCAAATAAAATACGCACGCGTTCAAGAGTTACATCAATTTCAGATACTTTAGCTGGAGCGATAAAAATAGTATCGTCACCAGCAATGGTGCCTAGTACGCCATCTGCTTTACCTAATGAATCTAATAGTCGAGCAATTAATTGTGCAGCTCCTGGGCTGGTTCGAATAATGATCATCATTTCGTTATGCATTATATCAATCACTAACTGACGTAATGGGCTTTTCGCTGTAGGTACGCCCATTTCAGCAGGCAAACAATAGACCATTTCTTGTTTGGCATTACGAGTGCGTACCGCGCCAAACTTGCTTAACATCCGCGACACCTTACTTTGACTAATATTATCAAAGCCTTGCTCTTTTAGGGCGTCAACAATCTCACCTTGTGAACCAAAGTTTTCTTCTTTTAAAAGTGCCTTAAAGGCCTTTACTAATGCTTCTTGTTTATCTTGTGGTTGCATATTATAGGTTCTTATTCATAAGTGATGCGCTAATTGTACACAATATTGCATACTTATGCAGTAGTTGTTTGCTTTTGCGATGGATTTTAGTGCTGTAAACCAGCAAGTTTACAACTATGGTCTAAATTATATGTGAAATAAGCAGGATAAATTTGTCTTTAGTCGTTAATTTCATTATCTTTAGAGCCACAAATATTTCCTACCTCAAATTACGGAGAATTCCAATGAAAGTTGCTGTATTAGGTGCTGCTGGCGGTATCGGCCAAGCGTTGTCTTTATTATTAAAAACAGGCTTACCAGCTGGTTCTGAATTATCACTTTATGATGTTGCTCCAGTTGTTCCTGGTGTTGCTGTTGATCTTTCTCATATCCCAACAGACGTTAAAGTTGCAGGCTTTGGTGTTGATGCACTAGATCAAGCGTTAACTGGTTGTGATATCGTTCTTATCCCTGCTGGTATGCCACGTAAGCCTGGTATGGACCGCGCTGATTTATTTAATGTTAATGCTGGTATTATTAAAACATTAGCAGAAGGTATTGTTGCTAACTGTCCAAAAGCATTAGTGGGTATTATCACTAACCCAGTAAATGGCACAGTGCCAATTGTTGCGGAAGTATTCAAAAAAGCAGGTACTTACGACGCGAAACGTGTTTTCGGTATTACCACTCTTGATGTGATCCGTTCAGAAGCATTTGTAGCTGAGCTTAAAGGTGTTGACGTTGCAACTGTGAAAGTACCAGTAATTGGTGGTCACTCAGGCACAACAATCCTTCCGTTACTATCTCAAGTTGAAGGCGTTACTTTCACTGATGAAGAAGTTGCTGCGCTTACTCCACGTATCCAAAATGCAGGTACTGAAGTAGTAAATGCAAAAGCTGGCGGTGGTTCTGCAACATTATCAATGGGCGCTGCTGCTGCACGTTTTTGTATGTCTTTAGTTAAAGGCTTACAAGGTGAAGACGTTGTAGATTACGCTTACGTTGCTGTTGAAAATGGCGATGCTGCATACTTTGCACACCCAGTACGTTTAGGTAAAAACGGCGTAGAAGAAATTCTTTCTTACGGTGAACTAAGCGCATTTGAAGAGCAAGCTAAAAACGACATGCTTGATACGCTGAAAAAAGACATCCAAGAAGGTGTTGATTTCATCAACGCTTAATTGCTAAGACGATTGATACAAAAAAGCCTGCATTTGCAGGCTTTTTTATGCTCGAAGGATTTTTATACATTAGGTATTTATTAGTGATTACGATCAACGGCAATACGAGCCAAGCTAACGAGTGCTTCTTTATACGGTGATTCATCTAATACAGATAAACACGCAATCGCTTTATCAGCTTCTTCGTTGGCTTTATTCATCGTAAACTCAAGTGCTTTGGTTTCATTGAGGGCACTTAGAATAGCTTCTAAGTGGTCCATACCATTACTGTGCTCAATGGCATCACGGATCAACTGTACTTGCTCAGCATTACCGTGGCGCATAGCATAAAGTAGTGGCAGGGTAGGTTTGCCTTCGGCCAGATCATCACCGATGTTTTTACCTAACTGCTCAGCATCAGCATTGTAATCAAGCACGTCATCCACTAATTGAAAAGCGGTTCCTAAATGCATACCGTAAAGATTAAGCGCTTGCAGCATAGAGTCGTCTTTTTCGGTAATAATCGCAGCAAGGCCTGTTGCAGCTTCAAATAATTTAGCTGTTTTAGAGTAAATTACCTGCATGTAGCTATCTTCGGTGGTATCAGGGTCGTTACAGTTCATTAATTGCAGTACTTCACCTTCGGCAATCACGTTGGTTGCATCAGCGAGTATTTGCATAACTTGCATTTTACCAATACCAACCATCAGCTGAAATGAGCGGGTGTAGATAAAGTCACCAACAAGTACGCTGGCTGCATTACCAAACTCAGCATTTGCCGTCGGTGTTCCTCTGCGTAAATTTGATTCATCAACGACATCATCATGCAGTAATGTAGCTGTGTGAATAAATTCAACAATAGTTGCTAAAGTAACATGATCTTTGCCTTCATAGCCAAGTGCTTTAGCCGCTAAAATAGCCAACATAGGGCGAACACGCTTGCCGCCGCTGTTTACTATATATAAGCCTAGTTGATTGACTAATGCTACATCAGAGCGCATTTGCGCGTAAATTAGTTGATTGACGTCATTCATATCGTTTTCGATTAACGCCTGGATAGCTTTTATATCCATTGATCTCCGAGCCAATTTTAATGGGTATACGGGGCTGATTGTACAACAAAAAACAGCTTTGCTCGACAGTTTGTGACGATTCGCTGAAAAAACACGGTTAAGCTGCTTAATTTAACCTTAATTAGCAAAGATAACTTTTTAATTAAAGAAATTAACGACAATCCAACATGGTTGTTTTTTATTCTTAGTGCGTGTTTGTTCGTGGTGTAATTTATTTGTCATGAAACGCTAAAAAGGCTTGGCATAATGCCAATTTAATATAAAATAGGTGAAAATATTGAATCGCCTTCAATGCAGCTATTTTTTATTCATTTAATTAATAAAACAGGCTTGCTAGTTTTTGCACATTAGCGTAAACTTCGCGCCCTATTGAATAATATTTTAGTTGCGTCGATTTGAGGGCGCACAGACGGAGTTAATTATGTACGCGGTTTTCCAAAGTGGTGGTAAACAGCACCGTGTGACTGAAGGTCAAACAATTCGTCTTGAGAAATTAGACGTTGAGACTGGTGCAGCAGTTGAATTTGATTCAGTACTTTTAGTTGCTGATGGTGAGAAAATCGAGATCGGTGTACCGTTCGTAAACGGTGGTAAAATAACAGCTGAGGTTGTTTCACATGGTCGCGGTGAGAAGATTAAGGTTGTTAAATTTAGACGCCGTAAGCATTCTCGTAAGCAAATGGGCCATCGTCAATGGTTCACAGAAGTTAAAATCACTGGCATTAGCGCTTAATTAGAGGTACTTAGAAATGGCACATAAAAAAGCAGCTGGTAGTACTCGTAACGGTCGCGATTCAGAAAGCAAACGCCTTGGTGTTAAGCGTTTTGGTGGCGAATCAGTTCTAGCGGGTAGCATCATTGTTCGTCAACGTGGAACTAAATTCCATGCTGGCACAAACGTAGGTATCGGTAAAGACCACACTATCTTCGCAAAAGCAGATGGTAAAGTTCAGTTTGAACAAAAAGGTCCTTTAAACCGTAAATACGTAAGCATCGTATCTGAGTAATCAGAATCGGTTCTTAAAAAACCCCGCCTTTGCGGGGTTTTTTGTTTTGAAAATAAATATATACCTAAGCCAAGCCTGCAATCAGCTTGGCTTAGGTATATAATAGTGAAATTAACAAGCCAATCCCTAAAGTGAGTAATCATGAAGTTTGTAGATGAAGTAGAAATTCGCGCAGAAGCTGGAGACGGTGGCAGCGGCATCGTATCTTTCCGTCGTGAAAAATATGTCCCAGATGGTGGACCAGACGGCGGTGACGGTGGAGATGGTGGTAGTGTTTATCTACAAGCTGATGAAAACTTAAATACCCTTATCGATTATCAGTTTGAGCGTTTTCATAGAGCTGAACGTGGTACTAATGGCCGCAGTCGTAACTGTACCGGTAAAAAGGCTGATGACTTATATGTGATGGTGCCTGTAGGTACTCGGATCATGGATGTTGATACCCAAGAAGGTCTTGGTGATTTAACTCAACATGGTCAAAGAATTTTGGTTGCAAAAGGCGGTTTCCACGGCTTGGGGAATGCGCGTTTTAAATCAAGTACTAACCGAGCGCCTCGTCAAAAAACATTGGGCACACCGGGTGAAGTACGTAACCTTAAACTAGAGCTATTATTATTAGCTGATGTTGGTTTATTAGGTTTGCCAAATGCAGGTAAGTCTACTTTTATTCGTAGTGTATCGGCAGCGAAACCAAAAGTAGCTGATTACCCATTTACTACGCTGATTCCAAATTTAGGTGTGGTACGTCCAGAAGCAAATAAATCATTTGTTATTGCAGATATCCCAGGGTTAATCGAAGGTGCCTCTGATGGCGCTGGCTTGGGTATTCGCTTCTTGAAACATTTAGAGCGTTGCCGTGTATTACTGCATATTATCGATGTAATGCCTGTCGATGGTTCAAACCCAGTAGACAATGCATTTGCAATCATCAATGAGTTGCACCAGTACAGTCCTAAGCTGGCTGAAAAACCACGTTGGTTAGTATTTAATAAAATAGACTTATTACCTGAAGATGAAGCACAGGCGCTATGTGAGCAAATTGCTGAAGAGTTAGGCGAGACTGAAAATATTTATCATATTTCTGCAATTAATAAGCTAAATACTCAACCATTAATTCATAACATCATGACGCTACTCGATAGCATGCCAAAAGAAAAATTTGTGCCAATTGAAGATGAAGAAGTTGAATTCAAATGGGATACTTATCATAAAGATGCCACTAAGAAGAATGATGACGACGACTGGGATAGTTGGGATGATGACGATTATGACGTTGAAGTTGTCTATGAGCGTTAGACTAAAGTAAATTATTTTAAAAGGAGCTGGTGCTCCTTTTTTCTTGTTTAATAAAAAAGTATTAGGTTTTAATGTGAAGATTTCAATGATTGCAGCTATGGCTAAAAATAGAGTGATTGGCCAAGATAATAATATGCCATGGCATTTACCTGCTGATTTACAGCATTTTAAAGCGGTTACTATGAATAAACCAGTAATTATGGGGCGCAAAACATTTGAGTCAATTGGTCGCCCTTTACCTGGTCGACGCAACATTGTTATTAGCCGAAACACTGACTACACTGCAGCTGGAATTGATGTTGTAGCATCCCCAGAGGCCGCTATTTCATTGGTGTGTGAGTCTGATGAAGTAATGGTGATTGGTGGCGGGAATATATATCAACAATTTTTAAAAAGTGCCGATACACTTTATTTAACGTTTATTGATCTTGATGTTGCAGGAGATACACAGTTTCCTGATTACGAACAATCAGCAAACTGGCAAGTTGTAGAAGAGCTGTATAATCAACCGGATGATAACAATATTTATGGTTATAAATTTGTCACATTGGATAAAGTTAAGTAACATTATTGCGGTTAGGCTTATAGGTTGATACAATATTAAACAACTAGGGTAGTTATAAAGTATTACACAAGGGTCTACAATGATAAAATTATCAACACTCGTTATTGCTGCAGCTGTTATTTCTGGTTCTGTTGCTTTTAGCGCGCCAGTAAAAGCGGATGATCAGTTAGCTGTTTCAATCTGTGAATACATAGCTGCGGACGATAAAAACCGTTTACGTGATAAGTTAAAAAGCTCACGTGTAAAAATTCGTAATATTTATGATGCAGTACAATGTAATGGTCTTAACTTGCTACGTCATGCAGTTGCCAGTAATGCCGTAGATACCGGTGAATATATTGTGAAAAACTTATCTAAAAGCTCTTTAGAAGATGGAGCAGATATAGCATGGGCCGAAGCAAATGGTCATGGCGGTTCTGCATTAATACCAGCAATTAAAGAACGTGCTGGTTTATAAGTTATAATAAATCATTAAAAAAGTCGCGATATCGCGGCTTTTTTGTATCTGAAACAAAAGTTTAACAGATTCGACCTCTATTGTAATTTTATCTGGTAGAATAGGCAGGTTATAAGCAGTTTAAGCAGTGAACAACTATGTTAAGTCCTTTTTATCAGCAACATGCTGATTATGTCTCTATTTCTCGTGAACAAGGGTGTCGTTTCGCAAAGTGCGTTGCTGATGATTACAATCCACTTCATGATAAAGATGCAAAACGTTTTTGTGTGCCTGGAGATTTATTATTTTCATTGGTATTAAGTCGTTATGGCATCAGTGAAAAAATGGAATTTACCTTTGCCGGCATGGTTGATGAGAATACCAAACTCAACTTCCCTGAGGGCGCAGATGAGTTTGATATTACCAGTGGCGATAAAGTCATGCTGAAGGTTAAGCGCGAAGGTATAACTAGCCAGTGCCAAACACTCACCGATAGTCTAATAAAAAATTATGTTGAGTTTTCAGGTACAACTTTTCCGCATGTTATTATTCCACTTATGGGCAATCAAGATGTCATGATCAACCCAGCTCGCCCTATGATTATCTATGAGTCAATGTTGATTAATCTCGATACATTAGAGATCCATGCACCGACGTTAGAATACGCAGAGCCGAGTTTTGAATATACAGGCAAGCGTGGGAAAATCACTTTGCGCTTTAACTTGTTAGAAAATGGTGTAAAAGTCGGCTGTGGTGAAAAGCACATGTTGGTATCAGGTATTCAACAATATTGCCAAGATACGGTGGATGATCTAATTACCTTCTATAACCAACGAAAAGAAACCCTCAAACCAGCTTGAACATTTAGCAAGCTTAGAAAGGCGCTGCAAAGCGCCTTTTTTGTTATTCGCTTTGGGCGTACAATAGCGCCATTATTTGTTACACAAAGCTAAACTTATGTCTGCGACTACTTTCTCTGAGTTAAAACTCGATCCTGTACTGCTTAATGCACTTGAACAAAATCAATATCATACCCCTACGGCGATACAGCTAAAAACTATTCCGCTGATTTTAGCTGGTCATGATGTTATGGGGAGTGCACAAACAGGAACAGGTAAAACAGCTGCTTTTGTATTACCTCTGTTACATAAATTACTTAATACACCAAGTAAAGATGAGCCAGGTACTGCTCGAGTACTTATTTTGACACCAACTCGAGAGCTTGCTCAGCAAGTCTTTGCTAGCTTTGAAAAATACGCGCAAGGTACTGATATTAAAGGCGCGCTTGCTTATGGTGGTGCCAGTATTGGCCCGCAAATTAAAGCCATGAAAGATGCACAAGTTGTAGTGGCAACGCCAGGGCGATTGCTGGATCACATAATCAAAGGCAGCATTAAACTATCTAGTGTTGATTCACTGGTGTTTGATGAAGCAGACCGTATGCTTGATATGGGCTTTATTGACGAAATTAAACGTATATTGCGCCATGTTCCCAGTGATCGTCAGACCTTACTATTTTCAGCGACCTTTGACGATAGTGTATTTGAGCTCAGTAAAAAGTTATTAAAAGATCCAAAACTTGTTGAAGTCAATAAACGTAATTCTGCGGCTGTAGAAGTTGAGCAAATCATTTACGCGGTTGATGAAGACCGTAAACGTGAGCTTGTCTCGCACATGATTGGCATGAAAAACTGGCGCCAAGTACTGATCTTTACTCGCACAAAGCAAATGGCCGATCAACTCGCCAAAGAAATGTGTAAAGATGGCTTAAAAACACAGTCAATTCATGGTGATAAATCTCAAGGTGCACGTGATAGAGCACTGCAAGATTTTAAAGAAGGTACCACTCGTGTACTCGTGGCAACCGATGTTGCAGCTCGGGGTCTAGACATAGCGTCGTTAAAGTATGTGATTAATTTTGAATTACCCTATATAGCTGAAGATTATGTCCACCGTATTGGCCGCACTGGGCGCGCTGGCGAGCAAGGCTTAGCGATGTCATTAGTCAGCCTTGACGAGCAGTGGTTACTTGAAGAAATTGAAGTGTTGCTTGATACTCGTCTAACACCGCAGTGGTTAGCGGGCTATGAACCGGATCTAAATAAAAAGCCCAAAGATAATCGCAAAAACTCTAATAAGTCGCGAAAAGACCGAGATAAAAAACGTATTACAGGGCAAAGAGCACCTAGTAGACGCCGTAAATAAAAGCTTTCAGTTTTTAGTTATCAGCTGTCAGTAAAGCTCTAGCACGGCGCTAAAACGAGCGCCGTAGCTTTATTGTTTTATATGCTAAATTCAGTAGTCAATAGTATTAATAATAAAGCGCGATATAACTTTACTAAGCTAGAGTGCCCTCTAAAAAGATAAATTTTTAAATTAAAATCGCAGCTAAAGGTTCTTACTTCAATTTAGTGTAGTTATTTCATATGGTTTATCTGCGGATTTTTTCGTAACCATAATAAGCTTAAACCCTTTACTAAATGCATCAATTACCTGCCAGTCAATACGAACTAATGCGTCTTGAACTTTATCAGCATTGAAATCGCCTGTGGCAACAACGTAGTAAAACATCTGATCTGTTTCTGTCTCAACCTTTATTGCTCCACTAATGTCCAATGATGTATTAAACTTTTTATGGTATTCACTTAGTGTTTTACCTCGCCTTTGGCTTTTATCATGTTTATTAACATAAGGGGAAGCTGTAGCAGGAAGATTGCTAATATCCTTTTTATCAAGAATTTCCTGTAAATAACTGACGTTTGAACTTTTAGCTTGGGAGTACTGTTTTAATGCGGCACAGTTCGCTTTCAACATCTGTAACAAATGAAATTCGCTCACTGCTATATCATCAGAAGCGGTTTCTTCTACTTGTTTACAGGTAGAAAAGTGTACATTCTTCTCTGAACGTAAAGTTAAATCATAATTTAATTTAATGCTCTGGTAATCCATCACAATTTCAGATTCTAAACCTGTAAAATAATTAGTAAATAATTTAGGTTTTATTTCATTAGCAGATAATTTTGAGCAGCTAACACAGATAAATATCGATAATACTAATGATAAGTTTTTCACGGTGTCGTTACCTTTATGCTGTTAGCCGCAGATAGCTTTGCTCTTACGTAGTTATTTCTTTCTGCGCTGAGTTGAGGACGATAGCTTTCTTTAGCTGCTTTAATCCAATCTCCAGTTTTGATTGCTTTATCAAACTCAGTAAACTTCGTGACAATTTTTACTGCACCTAAGTTAAAAATCATATCAAATAATGCGACTTGTATATTTTTGTCTAATTTATCAAAATCATCATAATAACCATTAGACTTTTTATATAGAGTAGAAAGCTCTCTGTAAAAAGAATCCATATGTTTGTCTAGTTGGCGTGTAATTTCTACATCTTTAATTATGAGTGTAGTAAATTGCTTATACCATTCAGCTTTATAATTTCTTTTTTGTTTAGCTATTGTTTCAAATTCTTTTTGCTTTTCTAGAGGAGTTGCAGGAGGACCCGGTTGATTGTTAACTACTTTATTCATTGGGAGCAGGGTTGCAGCTTGTTTGTTTTTTATCATATGACCTACGCCTGTGGTTACATAGCCCTGAGAGTCTAGATAAAAGTGATTAATTTTTTCTCATATTTTATAATGTTTTTAATTACTTCTTATTTCACCTGTGGATTTAATGGCATTTAAAATTCCTTTTAATAGTATTACCTAATTAGCATACAAGAATACTTAAAATTACCTAAAAAAACAACAATCATGAACACTAGTTCACTTAAAAATAATGGGCAGGCTCAAGTTTAACTCTATTAAGCAATCTGTTTTTCAGCAAGATTTAATTCCATTGTCGCTTTTAATAAGCGGTAAAGATTAATTGATGCATCAATTTCTTCTTTACGGTTGGTTAAACTTTCAATATTTAACCCCAGTGGCACGTCTAAATGCGCGCAACTTCTTAGTATTAAATCTAAGTTTTCACGGCAAATACGTACAGATTCACTCAGTGGGTTTTGCGAATCAAGCATCCGCCATTTAGTTGCATCAGGTACGGAAATTCCTAACCATTGCATAAACTCTAAGGTTTTTTCACTGCCACAGGGCGTAAAGGTTAGAATAATACGTTTAGGTTCGATACCTTGAGCTTTACAGCTGCGCGCATAACTGGTGATCAAATCCACGGTTGCTTGCGCGTTATACACAGCTTGTGAGATAAAAAATTTACAGCCTTGCGTGGTTTTTTCAAGTAAGCGTTCATGTTCATTACGTTTACTTGCGTGGCGCTCGGCAATGGTAACGCCTCCTAAAAAGAAGTCTTGAGGCTGTTCGCTTAAGACTTTATAAGCATCAGGCAGGCTTAATTTAATATCCCCGTCAGATGATGGACTACCGACTAATACTAGGTTTTTTAAATTAAACTGGTTTTTAGTTTCGCTTAACCACTGTTTAAATTCGGCCACACCGCGCTGTGCAACACTTTTATAAGTGATCACTTCTTGATGCGATAAATTACGTAGTAAGTTACTGTATTCTCGAGGATCTACCGTTTGCTTGAACGGAAAAGGGCGAGGCATCTCAGTGCGACTACTTTCATCTTGAATGTCATAAATAATCACGCCATCGTATTCAATTTCATGCAAACGAGCTAAGAGCTTTTGGGCGATAATTTCAAGCTGCGCTTTATCAGTACCAATACGTGGTGGGGTGGTACCAATTAAGTACACACCCTGATTGGTGTCTTCAATTTTCTCTTGTAGTGATAAAGCCATAATCCTCATTCCAGCTAAGTTAGTGTCTATGGCAAATAATATAGCAGCCATTTAGACGTCTAGATAGATTTTTTTAGTGAAACTTTTTCAACGAAGGTGAGTTTTATTCATGTTGCTCTGAATGAAGAGTTCTCTGATACACAACTGTTTACATAATTTATTACCTCAGGGGTCTTATATTGACTTGCTTTGTTGCATAATCGGATGACTAAAAACAAGAAATTTATTCAACTAACAAGGGATAGCAATGAAATTTAAATTATTAGCAACGAGCCTTGCGGTAACGCTTGCACTGAGCGGCTGTGCAAATAACAGCGGCTCAAACATGGTCAAAGAGGTTGAGATTGAACAGTCAACGGTTGCCAGTAGTAATGATCGGGTGTTCTCACAAGATTATTTATTAGAAGAGCTTGATAACGGTTTACGCGTTATGGTGGTGAAAACTGATTACCCTGATGTGGTATCACTACAAATTCCAGTGTCTGTCGGTTCTCGTAATGAAGTCGAAGCAGGTAAAACCGGTTTTTCACACTTTTTTGAACACATGATGTTTAAAGGTTCTGAAAAATATCCGCAAGATGTGTATTCTGATATTCTAAAAAATTCTGGGGTTGATAATCGCGCTTATACAACCAATGATTACACTAACTATCACTTAAACTTTTCAAAGCAACATCTTGATAAAGTACTTGAAATTGAAGCGGATATTTTTCAAAACCTGACTTATTCAGAAGAGCAATTTCGTACCGAAGCATTAACAGTTAAAGGCGAATACCTTAAAAATAATGCCAGCCCGGTTCGTAAGTTACTTTCTGCAGTACGTAATGAAGCATTCGAAAAACATACTTATAAACATACCACCATGGGCTTTTTTGAAGATATTGAAGCCATGCCGGATCAAATGGCATACGGTAAAGAGTTTTTTGCTAAGTTTTATAAACCTGAATATGTGTCATTAGTGATTGTAGGCGATGTTGATCCAGCTGAAACTATGGCTATGGTTAAAAAACACTGGGGCCAATGGCAAAAAGGCGATTTCGTTGCTGATATTCCAACCGAACCAAAACAGCAAGCGGCGAAATATATACATGAGCAAAACGAAGGCTTACCAGGGCATTGGTTATTAGTATCTTATAAAGGCACAGCCTGGCAGCCAAAACAAAAAGACAGAGCCGCGCTTGATTTACTGTCACAGCTTTATTTTTCAACCAACTCAGAGCTTTACCAAGAGTTAGTAGTTGATAAACAAATTGCTAGCCAAATGTTTAGCTATAACCCTGATACCAAAGATCCCGGCTTATTACATGTTTTTGTGAAAGTTGAAAATGAGGCTGATTTAGCGGTTGCTCGTGATGCAATTAATAGCACCTACGCAAAAGCTCGCACTGAGTTGGTTGATAGCCAAAAGCTAGCTGATTTAAAATCCAATCTTAAATACAGCTTTATTAACGGCCTAGACTCATCACAAGCTATAGGTTCAACCCTTGCCAGTTATATGCATTTTGAGCGCGATCCAGAAGTCGTCAATCAGTTATATGCAACGGCAGATAGCATCACCGCGCAAGATATTAAAGACATTGCTAATAAGTATTTTGTAGACAGTGGTCGTACTACTGTGACTATGTCTGCACTGGATAAAGTGGCTGGTTTTGAACAAGAAGTGGACTTAAACACTCTCGTTGCTAGCAAGCAAACTGTGCAACAGCGTCATTTTAAAGTGCTAGATAAAACCAATAGTTCGCCATTGATTGATATTAACTGGTTATTCCATACCGGTGCTGCGGCTGATCCTAAAGGTCAAAAAGGCGTAGCTGCACTCACTGCGGCCATGCTTGCTCAAGGTGGTTCACAGGCGAAGAGCTACAACGACATTAAACAGGCACTTTATCCATTGGCAGGTAGCTTTGGTTATCAGATAGATAAAGAAATGATTTCGCTACAAGGGCGTGTCCATAAAGATAACGCTACACAATGGTATGCACTGGTTAGTGAGCAGTTACTAAATCCTGGCTTTAGAGAAGATGACTTTAAACGCCTTAAGAAAGAGCTCATCGACGGTATAAAATCTGGCCTAAAAGCCTCAAATGACGAAGAGCTAGGTAAAGAAGTGCTTTATCATAAGCTGTATCAAGGTCACCCATATGAGAGCTATAACTACGGTGATCTATCTGATTTAGAAGCATTAACACTTGATGACGTGAAAGCGTTTTATGCGAAAGAATTTACTCAAGCTAAACTAACTGTCGGTTTAATTGGCGCAGTACCTGAATCACTTAAAGCAACCATGTTTAGCGATTTAAGTGCTTTGCCTAAAGGTCAGCAAAGTCGTTTATCGATTCCTGATGCACCAGCGCTAAAAGGTCATCACGCTACAATTGTAGAAAAATCAGCGCAATCGACTGCGGTATCGTTTGGCTTCCCAATTGATACCATTCGCAGTAGTGAAGACTGGACGGCACTGTGGTTAGTTCGCTCATACTTTGGTGAGCACCGCAGTTCAAACTCATATCTTTATGAGCGCATTCGTCAAACCCGCGGTATGAACTACGGCGATTACGCGTATATTGAGTATTTCCCACGAGGTATGTTCCAGACTAAGCCTGATGCAAACTTAGGCCGCTCTGAGCAAATATTTCAAGTATGGCTTCGCCCGCTGCGCTCGAACAATGACGCTCATTTTGCAACGCGTACCGCTTTATTTGAACTTGATAAGCTAATCAAAAATGGCATGACAGAAAAAGACTTTGACGCAACGCGTAACTTCTTAATTAACTTTGTGCCGCAAATGGTAGCAAGCCAAAACCGTCAATTAGGGTATGCGCTAGATAGTGAGTTTTACAACACCGATACTTTCGTAAAGTATGTAACGAGCAAGCTTGAAAAACTGACAGTAGCTGATGTAAATCGTGTCATAAAAGAGAACTTACAAACGGATGATATTCAGTATGTGTTTATCACCGGCGACGTAAAAGATATGCAAAAGCGCCTAGCGTCAGAGCAAACATCCCCTATGGTATATAATGCAGAGAAACCAGCTGAATTAGTTGCTGAGGATAAAGTAATCGCTGATTACAAACTGGCAATACCAGCGAAAAATATTGAAGTACTTGCTGTAGATAAGGTGTTTGAATAACGAGCATTTAAATAACTAAGAAGCTTAATTTAGATGCCCCAAATTTGGGGCATTTTTATAACATTGCGCCAATTTTTACACCTAATCCAAAAAGTATAATTGCACTGACGATAAGCACTAAGGTGATGTGTCCTCGCGATTCCTTTGACATAGTTTAAATCTCCTTATTTCATAATTAAAAACACGGTGATCATGCCAAGCGCAAAGCTGGCAATGGACGACAGCGCTAAAATTGTTGTGATACTTTGCGTATTTAAAGTATGTGTCTGAGCAACTGAAACTGTATTTTCCTCAAGTTTTATTAACTCACCTTGACGTACTTCTAACACTGCACACAAGGCCATGGTGGTTTCTTTAGACGCTGCGCCTTCTTTTTTTACCCGTTGAATAGTTCGTAAACTTACGTCACAGGCATCTGCAAGCTGTTGTTGAGTCCAATCAAGCTTTTGCCTTAATGCTTTTATAGTTTTGGGGTTTAATTGCATGATTATTTCCCCAAAGCTAATGTTGAAATAATATACCCAACAGTAAAACCAACAACAAAACACCCAGCAATAAAAAGAGCTGATTTTTTAGGGTTACTAAATAAAGTTGTTTGCTCTAAGCTTTTAACTAACTTTTTATTTTTAAACAGTGAGCACTCAAGCCTACCAGTTAAAATATTGTGCATTTCAAACTTAACATTAAAAGTATTACCTGATAGTTCAAATTGGTGTTTACTTGTGACATTAATACTTCGCTTTTCACTAACTAGCTCATCATTAATATAGACTTCTTCCTTACCGGTGAAGTAACTGCCAAAGCAGGCTATTTGATCGTCGCCATCTTGAAAGTAAAATTTATAGCCTAGTTTCTTTGTATTGAGTATGTCATTGTTCATCATCGTATTCCTTATTAAGTTGATGATGCTAATTTAGCGTTTATTATTATTTTTTACGCCGTCAGCTTTACGCCAGTTGTTATTTTGTCATATGACAGGATAACTTTCATTGATGTTTAGTTATTGAGTTTTAAAATCTATATTTTTTATAGCGACGGGTTAATTTTATCTACTGTCGTAACTCATTGTGTAAAACTATAATGAGATTATTAAAGAATGATTTTGAAATTTAGTTATATCTAATAACCAGAACAAATAACCGCAGCGTTAACACATCTGACTTGAAATCCGTTAAACTGCATAAAAGCTTATCTTCGTATTAATTTAAGGCCGTCCTATGCGTCATGAAATTTGGCAACAGCTCCGCACCGAAGCAAATGAAGTCGTTACCCGTGAACCTCTGTTAGCAAGTCATGTGTATTCATGCATTTTAAATCATGAGTGCTTAGGGTCTGCGTTGAGCTTTATTGTTGCTAATAAGCTGGCAGACGCAGTGGTATCTGCATTTACTATCCGGGAGTTATTTGATCAGGCTTTTGTTGAATGTGATCGAATGCTTACTCATGTCGCCCATGATATAAAAGCCGTTAAAGATCGTGATCCCGCTGCCGATACATATTTAACTGTGATATTAAATTTAAAAGGTTTCCATGCAATTCAAGCACATCGACTCGCCCATTGCTTATGGTTACAAAACCGTAAAGAGCTCGCTCGCTTTATTCAAAGCCGTACCTCAGAAGTATTTGGCGTTGATATCCATCCTGCTTGTAAAGTCGGCCATGGTATTATGTTTGACCATGCAACTGGTATAGTGATTGGTGAAACAGCTGTTATTGAAGATAACGTCTCTATTTTACAATCAGTTACTCTAGGTGGTACTGGTAATGAAAAAGGTGATCGTCATCCAAAAATTCGCGCCGGTGTTTTAATTGGTGCTGGGGCTAAAGTGCTCGGCAATATTGAGGTCGGCGAGGGCGCCCGAATTGGCGCAGGCTCAGTGGTACTGAGCGCCGTACCACCACACACCACGGTTGTAGGCGTACCAGCTAAAATTGTTGGTAAACCAAATTGCCCCTGTCCAGCGCAAAGCATGAATCAAAACTTTTTAGAAGTTGAAGCTGAAAACGAATCGCACACCAGCGCAATGTTATAAATCAAAATTAACCATAAATGGAATTATAAATGAGTAATAATGGTTTGTTTTCTCGTGTGCTGGCGTTTGCTGCTGGCGTGGTTTTAACTTGGGGTTACTTTCAGTTGGCCTCAAGCAAGACAACACCTGTTCATACACTGCTAACACACGAGGTTGAGCAGCAACGCGATATAATGGCGACGGACGTTGAAACAGCTGTTGCTAATCAAGCAGCAAATTTTGCACAAGCGATTGATAGCAAAAAAATGGCCATTGCACCACAACAGCAAACGGCAGAAGAGCAACCGCTTGAGCAACAAGTGCAACAGCTCAAGCGTGAGTTACTGCAACAGCAAAAATTAGTAAAAGCTTACGAACAACAATTGCAAGCACCGTCCGATTTTGAACAAGCTTTGCTAGACAAGTTTACTGAGCAAAGTCGCAATGAAGAGTGGGCTTATCGTACCGAGACTGCCATGAAAGACTTTTTACAGATTGCTGATCTTGGCATCACCCCTGAATTGGTTAGTGCGCAGTGTAAAAGTTCGGTATGTAAATTTGAACTTGCAGCGCCAAAGGATGTAGATGATTTTGATCATACCCAATGGCGCGAACTCAACGATAAGTTGGTACAACAAGACTTTTGGCAGCAATTTAAAGTCAGTACTTCAAAATCAAGCGATCGCGATTTTTCATTATTATTAAGTACTGAGTCAGAATAACGAGCCTCAGCTGACACGAGCTTGAATTACGCCATCAGCAAGCTCGGTTACAATTAAATCACCTTGAGTTACTTGCTTAATAGACTTAATCACTTGCCCTTGCTCATTTTTAGTGATGCTATAACCACGAGCGAGTACATTGAGCGGACTTACAGATTCTAATCGGCTAGCCTGCATTGCGAGGGCATTTTGGGCACTGTGTAATTGTTGCTGCATGGTTTGTGTTAAACGCCCTTGCAGTTGCTGTAATTGATGACTTGCCTGAGTAATTTTGCGATCTGGTGAGCGCTGCATTAGTCGCGGCGTTAGATTATTTAAGCGGCGCTCATATTGATAGAGCCGATGTTGTATCGCCTGCTGTAATGCTACTGTCAATTCATCTAAACGTTGCGCTTGTTGATTTAACTGATTACGCGGGTGACATAATGTTAAACGGTGCTCAAGTGCTGTTGCAACGCTTTGCTTTGCAGATAACTGATGTTTAAACGCATTGGCTAAGCGATTTAATTGTTGTTGGATTTGATTATAAAGTTCGCTGCTATTGGGGCTAACAAGCTCTGCAGCCGCGCTTGGCGTTGCGGCGCGCACATCGGCAACATAATCGCTAATGGTGGTATCAATTTCATGACCGACAGCACTGATAATTGGTAGGTTACTGGCAAAAATAGCGCGTGCCAGTAGCTCATGGTTAAAGCACCATAAATCTTCTAGTGATCCACCACCGCGGCCTAAAATAATTACATCAACTTCATTGCGGGCATTAGCAATATTGATTTTATCAATTAATTGTAGGTGCGCGTCTTTACCTTGCACCATAGCAGGGTAGATCACGACTTCAAGTTGTGGCGCTCGACGCTTAAGTACCGTTAAAATATCTTTGATAGCCGCCCCTGTGGCTGATGTAATAACACCAACACGATGCACAACCCCAGGCAATGGTTGTTTATGGGCGGAGCTAAATAAACCTTCGGCGGCTAAGCGCATTTTTAATTCATCAAACTGTTGCTTTAGTTGCCCTTCGCCAGCAGCTTCCATGTGTTCAACAATCAGCTGATAGTCACCACGCGGTTCATACAGCGATACTCGGGCTCGAACTGTCACTTGTGCGCCATTTTCAGGGCGATAGCGTTGGCCTCGATTGTTGCCTCGCCACATCGCCGCTTTTACTTGAGCGCGATCATCTTTGAGCGTGAAATACCAATGACCAGAGGCTGGTGTAATGAAATTTGATATTTCGCCGGTTAAATTTAACGATGCGAATCCTTGTTCGAGTACGGTTCTTATTTCTCTATTTAACCTAGAAACGGTATAAATCGTTTGCTGCTGGGATGTTACGGCCATAAAGCGACTCTAAAAAGCGATGATGGGGGTATTTTATCATAAATAATTGTGAAATCTTATTTACTCGTGCCCACAACGCTGATAAAATTTGGCCGCAATTCCTTAAACAAGATCCACATGTGAGAAGTTGCCAAAATGCTTAGAATTGCTAAAGAAGCTCTTACCTTTGATGACGTACTTTTAGTACCCGGTCATTCTACTGTTTTGCCACACACGGCAAACATTTCAACTCGCTTAACGCGTGGTATCAAACTTAACTTGCCGCTAGTTTCAGCATCTATGGATACTGTTACCGAAGCACGCTTAGCGATTGCGCTAGCGCAAGAGGGCGGTTTAGGTTTTATCCACAAAAACATGACAATTGAAGAACAAGCCAAAAACGTACGTAAAGTTAAAACGTATGAAGCGGGTATTGTTTCTTTCCCTGTTACTGTGACAGCGGATTTAACCATTGCAGATGCAATTGTACTTGCTGAAGAAAAAGGCTTTTCAGGTTTTCCGGTAACGGACGCTGAAAACGGCCTTGTTGGTATTGTTACCAGCCGCGATATGCGTTTCGAAACCAAGCTTGAGCAACCGGTTTCAACAGTGATGACTAAAAAAGAAAAGTTAGTCACTGTAAAAGAAGGTGCTGCGCGTGATGAAATCTTAGGATTAATGCACGAACACCGTATCGAAAAAATCCTTGTTGTTGATGATGCGTTTAAATTAAAAGGCATGATCACAGTAAAAGATTATCAAAAAGCACAAGACAAACCACATGCATGTAAAGATGAACAAGGTCGTTTACGTGTAGGTGCTGCCGTTGGTGTAGGTCCAGGTACTGATGAGCGTATTGCTGCATTAGTCGAAGCGGGCGTTGATGTATTACTAATTGATACCTCACATGGTCATTCTCAAGGTGTTATCGACCGTGTTGCACAAACTCGTCAAACTTACCCTGAACTACAAATTGTAGCTGGCAATGTGGCAACAGCTGAAGGTGCGATTGCGCTTGCCGACGCCGGTGTTGATGCAGTTAAAGTAGGAATTGGCCCAGGTTCAATCTGTACTACGCGTATTGTTACTGGTTGTGGTGTACCACAAATCACAGCTATCTCTGATGCTGTTGATGGCCTAAAAGGTCGTGACATTCCAGTGATTGCTGATGGTGGTATTCGTTTCTCAGGTGATATTGTAAAAGCACTTGTTGCTGGTGCATCATGTGTGATGGTTGGCTCAATGCTAGCGGGTACTGAAGAAGCGCCTGGTGAAGTCGAGCTTTACCAAGGCCGTTACTACAAGTCATACCGTGGTATGGGCTCGCTTGGTGCGATGAACCAAAAAGAAGGTTCATCAGATCGCTATTTCCAAAAATCAAATCAAGCAGACAAGCTTGTGCCAGAAGGGATTGAAGGTCGTGTGGCTTATAAAGGTCCAATCGCGACAATCATTCACCAACAAGTTGGCGGCCTGCGCAGCGCAATGGGTTTAACCGGTTGTGCCACGATTGAAGAATTAAACACTAAACCTCAGTTTGTACGTGTTACTTCAGCAGGTATGGGTGAGTCACATGTTCATGATGTGCAAATCACCAAAGAAGCACCTAACTACCGCTTAGGTTAATAGCTTCAAATCTATTAAAATTACTGGGCTAGCTTCGCTAGCCCTTATTTATTATAGTCATTCAGGTAACCTGAGTGCTAGTTCTTGACTAACGAGACCCTCAATGAGCAAAGACATTCACGATTCACGAATTCTTATTTTAGACTTTGGTTCGCAATACACGCAATTGATCGCCCGCCGTGTGCGAGAAATTGGTGTTTACTGTGAACTGTGGGCATGGGACGTAACGGAAGAGCAGATCCGTGAGTTCAATCCACAAGGTATCATTCTATCTGGTGGCCCTGAGTCAACAACCTTAGAAAACAGCCCGCGTGCCCCTGAGTATGTATTCAATGCAGGCGTACCTGTACTTGGTATTTGTTACGGCATGCAAACAATGGCTACTCAGCTTGGCGGTAGCGTTCATAGCTCTGATAAGAAAGAGTTTGGTTACGCGCAAGTTGAAAAAGTCGGTAACTGTGCATTATTTGATGCCATTGAAGACAGCATTACCGATGGCGGTGAAGGCATTTTAGACGTGTGGATGAGCCATGGTGATAAAGTAATGGAAATTCCAGATACTTTCAAAACCACAGCTAAGACATCTACTTGCCCACATGCGGCAATGTCTAACGAAGAAAAGCGTTTTTACGGCGTACAATTCCACCCAGAAGTAACCCACACTCATCAAGGCCAACGTTTGCTAGAACGCTTTGCGATTGATATTTGTGGTTGTGAAAAACTGTGGACTGCTGCAAAAATCATTGATGACGCCATAGAGCGCATTAAAGATACTGTGGGTGATGACGAAGTAATCTTAGGTTTATCTGGTGGTGTTGATTCATCAGTGGTGGCTATGCTTATTCACCGCGCGATTGGCGACCGTTTAACCTGTGTATTTGTTGATAACGGTTTACTGCGTTTAAACGAAGGTCAGCAAGTAATGGATATGTTTGGCAATAAGTTTGGCCTAAACATTATCAAAGTGGATGCCGAAGAATTATTCTTAGCGGATCTTGCTGGTAAATCAGACCCAGAAGACAAGCGTAAAGCGATTGGCCATACATTTATTAAGGTATTTGATAGCGAATCTAAAAAGCTTAAAAATGCAAAATGGTTAGGTCAAGGTACTATCTACCCAGATGTTATCGAGTCAGCAGCGTCTGCAACTGGTAAAGCGCATGTGATCAAGTCTCACCATAATGTGGGCGGCTTACCAGATGACATGGAAATGGGCTTAGTTGAGCCACTGCGTGAATTATTTAAAGATGAAGTACGTAAAATTGGTTTAGAGCTAGGTTTACCGTATGACATGCTTTACCGTCACCCGTTCCCTGGGCCTGGTCTAGGTGTGCGTGTACTTGGCGAAATTAAAAAAGAGTACTGTGACTTATTACGCCGTGCTGACGCTATCTTCATCGAAGAACTACACAAAGCCGAGCTTTACCATAAAGTAAGCCAAGCATTCACGGTATTCTTACCGGTGAAGTCTGTAGGCGTTATGGGTGATGCACGTAAGTATGATTGGGTTGTAAGTCTTCGTTGTGTAGAAACTATCGACTTTATGACTGCACGTTGGTCACATTTACCGTATGAGTTCTTAGGTCTGGTTTCAAACCGCATCATTAATGAAATCGACGGTATCTCACGCGTTGTTTACGATATTTCAGGAAAACCACCTGCGACTATTGAGTGGGAATAATTTTTAGGCCTGAAACGTCTGGCACTAACGGCATTAAATCTTAATTAAGTCCGCGTAATTGCGGACTTTTTTTTATTCGGAACATCACTGAAAAAATGCTCTGACACTTTGTTCTATAAGTCAAAATATGGCCCAGCCTTGATTCTGCGTTACCAATTCACAAATCAAATAATAACTGTCTAAATCCCAATGATCTGGGCTTAGGGCATTTTCGCGGTTCTCTCCTGAGCGGTTACATAGTACGAACTGACGATATTGTTGTAGTTGCGAAAGAATCAATACATCTTCTTTAGCGAGAGGGTGCTTTTTACCGATATACGTTACTTTACGTTGTCAAAAGCTAAAACCAAGCTATCGGTCAAACAACTTGATAAGACCATCGCCATTCGTATCGTGCAATTAGGGTCGTCAAACTTAGTGATGTTTATCTACTTCAGCTTCGTCATGGCGTTCCATAACATGCAATTTATGGCCTACGGAGACACCACGCAGTTAGCCGCATTTGCGATTGTTGGCTACTTAGCGAGCTGTTACTACTTCTTCGCTGAAGGCTTAGTCAGCGGCTTGCAGCCACCAGTGAGTCACTACTTAGGCGCCAAGCAATACAAACGCATTAGCGAAACCGTAAAACTGGCTTTTTCTGTTACCGTTGGGTCCGGTATAGCTTTGGTAATACTGTTTAACATTTTTCCAGAAATCTTTATCGGCATCTTTACTACAGGCAATGATGCATTACTTGAAGCAAGCAAAAACGGTATTCGTTTACACTTAATGGCATTGTTTTTAGATGGCTTCTTATTCATGGCGTCCATCTACTTCGTCGCCGTTGGTAAAAGCGGACAAGCCCTGTTTGTTTCCGTCGGCAATATGTTGATACAGTTTCCTTTCCTATTCATCTTGCCGAAATATCTAGGTATCGATGATGTTTGGTTAGCCGTCCCTTTATCTAACATTGCCTTCGCATTGATCGTACTGCCGATGCTATTAAGCAACCTGAAAGGTTTTATGTACATGCACAAACAACAAAGTTTCGCTTAAAAAACAATAAGAAAAAAATAGTAAGGATATTTTTATATCGACGAGCGTTAAATAACTTTGGGGCAAAAGCGAGTTATGAGTTTTAACAACAGAGTCTGCATCACTTAGTATGACTTGATATGCAGCTGGTCGCTCATGTTTTGATACGCTTTAAAAATGGACAACAAGTTGAGTATAAAAAGTGAATAGAATTGAACCTAACCGCGCTTACTACTGAAAAGAAGCACGGGCTTCGTTGTGATATGGCCGAATCATCAGTCTGGGCCAAAGCTGAACTAAAACGTCTGCGAGTAGCAAAAAGTAAAAAATGCTGAGCATGGATATATATGAAGGCTTATCCTAGTTTAGGTAAGTAATTATAAAAACGGCGAATTAGTTGGCTAATTCGCCGTTTTGTTTATTTAAAAAGCAGTTAAACTAAAAGAGTGATTTTTTTCTTTACCTTTAGCGAAACTTCTCTATAATTCGTCGTCATTGCAGGGGCGTAGTTCCAATTGGTAGAACAGCGGTCTCCAAAACCGATGGTTGGGAGTTCGAGTCTCTCCGCCCCTGCCACTTCTTCTTTACATAGCCTTGATTACTTCTTATATTGTTCCAGTGTTTAAGTCTACTGAGTTTTTATGCATCCACGATACGCAGCTATTTTTGGTATAGAAAACCTCGAACTAAATCAGCATTTCCGATTACAGCCTGTCGCTGAACAACGTTCTGATGCACCAAGTGCAGCGCTGCAGGTAAATATAGAGCTAAGTACAACGCTATTGGCTGATTTAAATCGCGCTATTGCCCCATTAAAAATTAGCCAAGTAGTGCAAAGCGATAAGCTTGCATGGCATGATGGTCAATTGAGCTTACCAACCCAGCAGCTTAATGCTGATAATAAACGCGCGCTATGGGCGCTGATGAGCACACACCTTGATAACCTTTGAATCTGTTAATGAATTATCCATTGATGCGCTGATGCGTGTTGAGAACGCGTGTCACACTCATCCGTGGACAGTAAACACTATGCAATCATGTCTCGCTGGGCGTTACTTTAATTTAGCTGCGTTTAATGAGCAGCAAATTATTGGTTTTTATATCGGTGAAAAAGCAGGGCCTGATTTTACTTTAATGGATATCTGCGTGGCACCTGATTTTCAGGGGCAGGGGATTGCCAAACAATTGCTTGCAGCGTTTATTGAATACGGCGAAAAACACCACGCTGAAAACTTATTTTTAGAAGTACGTGAAACCAATACTCGTGCCATCGCCTTATATGAGCAGGCAGGCTTTAGTGAAATGTCGGTACGTAAAAATTACTACCCAAGTAGTGACCCATCAAAAAATGGCCATGAAGATGCTATCTTAATGGGAATGACATTACTTTTTGGTTAATGACTGTTCTTGTTGCAAGGTATATTTTATCGCTTCAATTAAGCTCAGTGCTAAATAATCACGGCGGTTGTGATCACGGCCACGTAAATTATCTTCAAGTGTGGCCGCCGCATGGTGAATATTACTAAAACCAAAACAACCAGCACTGCCTTTTAAACTATGGGCCAGCGCTCTGAGCTGCTCCCACTCACCATTATTGTATAGCTGCGTAACGTCGGTTAAATAACCTGGCAGTTTTAAGCGATAGTTGTCGTTGATCTGTTGAAATTTTTCGCTGTTTAGCAAGCTATCCCATTTATTCTGGCTGTCTTTTTCAATATTTAAATAGCTAACAAGCACACTTTCTAAGGCATCTTTATCGATAGGCTTAGCCAGTGCTTCGTCGCAACCGGCTTGCAAATAGGTGTTTACGTCATGTTTCATAACATTCGCGGTAAGTGCAATGATCGGCCCATCGTAGGCTGCATGGCGGAGCATTTGTGTGGCTTCTAAGCCGCCCATTACCGGCATTTGCATGTCCATAATGATTAATTGATAGTCATTCACCAGCGCCATTTCAACAGCTTCTGCACCATTGTTGGCTATATCAGGCTCAAGCCCCCATGTTTGCAGTAATAACTTGATTAGTACTTGGTTGTCAGGGTTATCCTCGGCGACTAATATATTGGCATCAAAGCTATTTTCTGCGAATGAAAGCTGTAAGTCCTTAGCGGGAGTTAATTGGCTTAACTCAGTCAGCATTGGCACTGTTTGTTGTTTATCAGCAGGTAAGTTACAGGCAATTTGCACGCAGAAACAGCTTCCTTGGCCTGGCGTGCTTGTTACATAAACATCACCACCGAGCAATTGTGCTAAATTTTTAGAAATACATAAGCCTAAGCCAGTGCCGCCAAAGCGTCGTGTTGTTGTTGTATCAGCTTGTTCAAAAGGTTTGAATACCCGTTCAACTTCTCGCTCTGACATGCCAATACCGCTATCTTTAATGGCAAATTCTATGAGTTGTAAATCACTGTTATAGGTAATATCTAATTCAATTAAACCTTGCTCGGTAAACTTCACTGCATTGCTGGCAATATTAATGAGAATTTGCTTTAAACGAGTGCTATCACTATTAATTATACGCGGTAATGGTAAGTGAAAATTGATATTGCAGTTAAGTTTTTTCTCTTGTGATAAAGGACGAATAATCGAATCAATATCATGAACTAACTGCACAATATCTAGCGGTTCTTTTTCAACAGCTAATTTTTCGGCTTCGATTTTCGACAAGTCTAAAATATTATTGATGAGTTCAAGTAAGTGTTTAGAGTTACGTAATATAGTATTTAGGTGCCAAGCGTCGCCGGTTGTATTTTGGCTGTGTAATAGCTGCTCAGTAAAGCCCATGATAGCGGTTAGTGGTGTACGTATCTCATGACTCATATTGGCTAAAAAGCGGCTTTTTAATTGGTTCGCTTGTTCCGCTTGGGCAATGGCCACCTCGAGTTGACTATTCATGGTTTCAAGTGCTTTGGTACGGCTTTCGACTTTATCTTCTAAGTGATGTTTATATTCTTCAAGTTCGTCTTGATAATGACGAATTTGGTTCACCATGTGATTAAAATCATTAAATAATACCCCCACCTCATCATTATTATGGGCAGGCAAATATACCGACAAATCGCCGTCACCTACTCGATGGCTGGCTGCCCCAAGTAACTCAATTGGGTTAAGTAGTAAATTACGTACCACAATAAAAATCAGCATCGGCAGGGTGATCACTGAAATAATCACGATCAAGGCGGTGATCAAACTGATCGCTTTGCCGGATTGATAAAGCAAGGCTTTGGGAATGGTAGAGACATAATAATAACCGCCGCTCATTTGGATGGCGTAAATCATCCGCTCAACTTTATCAATACTCGATAACTCTATGGTTGAGAGCTTACCTAGATCGGCTAAGTCGTGAATTTGTTGCAGCTCATATTCGCTAATATATTGACCGCGCTTATTGTAGTCTGAGCTAAATAATATTTTGCCATTGCTGGTCAGTAATAAATTTAAGGTATTGTTATAGGGCGCTTCTAAAATGCTGGTATTTAAAATCGATGGCTCAACATGCAACACAATAAACCCTAATTGTTGCGGACGTTTAAGGTAGTAATCAGCACTGTAAATACGTTGAATAAAATACAAGCTGGTAGTGCCATCTTGTTTTTGCACCATAAACTGTTGTTGGCGTAAGTTACTTTGTAAAACTTGTGAGAAAAATGGATAGCTGGTTGGTGCGGTATTTAAATTACTGGAGTAATAGGCGTCGCTTTGACCATCCGGAGAGACTAAATTTACGCTAACAATATCGGGATAAGCTTCTGAATAGCTTGCAAATACATCCATTAGTGCGCCTAGACGACGGGTATAATTGCCGTTATCGCGTAAGTCATCTGCTAAAAAGTCACTTAGTACAGGGGAGGCCGAGAGTAACTTTGTAGTGGAGTGGAATGAATCGATGTAATTGAACATTTTTTGTTGTTGCTGTTCAACAAAACGGCTAACAATGAGCTCGGCTTGTTTTTGTGTGGAGCTGGTAACGTTGGTGAGAGTAAAGCCACCTAAAAACAATAACGGTAAAATCACCAAAGGCGTGATATACCATAATAATCTTATACTTAACTTACTTGTTCTCATACCCAAACAAAATATCCTCCATGTAATCTATCAATAGTATGCGTTAGCGTAAAATTACACAAGTTTAGTGCGTTCGCTGCAGCAAACGGGTTGAGCTGATTTTAAACCAAGTTATCGGCTAATTACTTGCAATCGTTGCTTTTTTGGCTAAGACAAACAAGGTATAATGTGACTAATTCTATTTTATATTTACAGTGCGTAGCGAAGACCTGTGCTTAGGTTTGTTTTTGGTTGCGCCTTGTTATGACTTAAAGCGGCTTACATGTCTAATTTATTAAACGAAATCAATACGCGACGCACGTTCGCGATCATCTCGCATCCGGATGCTGGTAAAACTACCATCACCGAAAAAGTACTGTTGTTCGGACAAGCTATTCAAAAAGCGGGTACCGTTAAAGGCCGTGGCTCTAATCAACATGCCAAGTCTGACTGGATGGAAATGGAAAAAGAGCGTGGTATCTCGGTCACGACCTCTGTTATGCAATTCCCATACAATAAAGCGCTAGTAAACTTACTTGATACCCCAGGACATGAAGATTTCTCTGAAGATACTTATCGTACCTTAACTGCGGTCGATTCATGTTTGATGGTGATCGATGCGGCTAAAGGTGTTGAAGATCGTACTCGTAAATTAATGGAAGTAACGCGCTTACGTACCACGCCAATTGTCACATTTATGAATAAATGTGACCGCGATATTCGTGATCCGATGGAGTTGTTAGACGAAGTTGAAACAGAGCTAAATATAGCTTGTGCACCGATCACATGGCCAATTGGCTGTGGTAAAGAGTTTAAAGGTGTTTATCATATTCACCGCGGCGAGACCTTGTTATACAAAACCGGCCAAGGTCATACTATTCAAGAAGTACGCAGTATTAAAGGGCTTGATAATCCTGAGCTTGATGCAGCGATCGGCGATGAGCTTGCTGGGCAACTGCGTGAAGAGTTAGAACTTGTTATTGGTGCATCGCACGAATTTGATTTAGAGCTATTTTTAGCGGGTGAGTTATCACCAGTGTACTTTGGTACTGCGCTTGGTAACTTTGGTGTTGATCATGTGCTTGATGGCCTAACTGAGTGGGCACCAACGCCATTACCGCGTGAAACAGAAGACCGTACTGTTGTTGCAACAGAAGAGAACTTCACTGGCTTCGTATTTAAAATTCAAGCGAATATGGACCCTAAGCACCGTGACCGTATTGCGTTTATGCGTATTGTGTCGGGTAAATACAGCCAAGGCATGAAAATGAACCATGTGCGTATAGGTAAACAAGTCAGTATTTCTGATGCGGTAACCTTTATGGCGGGTGATCGTGAGCGTGCAGGTGATGCTTTTGCAGGTGATATTATTGGTTTACATAACCACGGTACGATCCAGATAGGTGATACCTTCACACAAGGTGAAAAGCTTAAATTTACTGGTATTCCAAACTTTGCGCCGGAATTATTCCGCCGCATTCGTCTGCGTGATCCACTTAAACAAAAGCAATTATTAAAAGGCTTGGTGCAGCTATCTGAAGAAGGTGCAGTACAAGTATTTAGACCGCTTATTAATAACGACTTAATTGTAGGCGCGGTTGGTATATTGCAGTTTGATGTGGTTGTAGCGCGTTTGAAAGCAGAATATAACGTAGATGCTTTATACGAAAGCGTAAATGTAAATACCGCACGTTGGGTAAGTCCGACTGACGTTAAAAAGTTTGAAGATTTTAAACGTAAATGCGAAAGCAACTTAGCGCTTGATGGCGGCGATAACTTAACTTACATAGCGCCGAGTCGTGTAAATCTTAACTTATCAATTGAGCGCTATCCAGAAGTGACATTTAACCACACGCGTGAAAATTAGACTCAAATTTTAATTTAAAGCCCGCTAACGCGGGCTGGTAAAGGTAATAAATTACATGAATATTCGTACCCTACTAATTGAAAGAGCCATCGCAGCCATGACTGCCGCTGGCTTACCTGCAGATACTAACCCTGCGGTAACACAGAGTACCCGCCCACAATTTGGTGACTACCAAATTAATGGTGCAATGGGCGCTGCTAAAAAAATGAAAAGCAACCCGCGAGAGCTTGCACAACAAATTATTGATCACTTAGATGTAAGTGATATCGCAGACAAAACAGAAATTGCCGGCCCTGGTTTTATCAATATTCACCTAAAACCTGAGTTTTTAGCGCAAAGCTTAAAAGCGGCAAACCAAGATGCAAAGCTGGCTGTTGCTGAGCATGCACAACCGCAAAAAGTAGTGGTTGATTACTCATCACCTAATCTTGCTAAAGAAATGCACGTTGGGCATTTACGTTCAACGATCATTGGCGATGCAGTAGTACGCGCACTGGAGTTTCGTGGCGATACAGTTATTCGTCAAAACCACATGGGCGATTGGGGCACGCAATTTGGTATGCTGATTGCGCATCTGGAAGATCAAATCAGCCAAGGTGTTGATTTAGATTCTGTGGCACTTGCTGATCTAGAAACCTTCTACCGCGATGCTAAAAAGCGTTTTGATGATGAACAAGGTTTTGCAGATAAAGCGCGTGATTACGTAGTAAAACTACAAGGTGGCGACGCGCATTGTGAAAAACTATGGAAGTTGTTTATCGCAACCTCGGTAAAGCATTCTGAAGAAGTATATAAACGCTTAAATGTAACGCTTACACCAGACGACATCATGGCTGAAAGTGCTTATAACAGTGAACTGAACAATATCATTAAGTTATTACAAGATAAGAATATTGCTGTTGAGTCACAAGGCGCACAGGTGGTGTTTTTAGATGAGCTGGCAAATAAAGATGGTGAGCCATCAGTGTTTATCGTGCAAAAATCAGGTGGCGGTTTCTTATACGCAACCACCGATTTAGCCGCCTGTGATTACCGTTCAAACAAGTTAGGCGCAGCCCGCATTTTAATTTTTGTTGATGCGCGTCAAAGCCTACACTTCAATCAAGTAGAGCTTACTGCACGTAAAGCCGGTTTACTACGCGATGAAACTAGCTACGAATTTTGCCCATTTGGCACCATGATGGGTGAAGACGGCAAACCATTTAAAACGCGTACAGGTGGCACGGTAAAACTTGCTGATTTACTTGAAGAGTCAATCACTCGAGCTGCTGCTAAGCTTGCTGAACGTGAGTCTGACTTAACTGATGAAGAGCGCAGTGAAATTGCCCGTAAAGTAGGTATTGGCGCAGTTAAATATGCAGACCTTTCTAAGCACCGAACCAGTGATTACATTTTCAACTGGGACAGTATGCTTAGCTTTGAAGGGGCAACAGCACCTTACTTACAATATGCTTATACTCGTGTACGCAGTATTTTCCGTAAATCAGGCGTAGACGCAGCAAGCTTAAACGCAGATGTCGCTATTGTTGAACCGCAAGAAAAAACCCTTGCACTTAAACTACTGCAATTAGAAGAAGTACTTGATCAAATGATCAGTGAGGCAACACCGCACGTATTATGTAGTTACCTATACGAGCTTGCCAGCCTATACATGACCTTCTACGAAGCTTGCCCAGTACTTAAAGAAGGCGTAGAGCCAAGTGTACGCGATAGCCGTTTAGTGCTGTGTAATTTGGTAGCGGATACGCTGAAAACGGGCCTAGATCTTTTAGGCATCGAAGTCATGGAGCAAATGTAATCTGCTGCGTGTAGTTCGCTTTAGCTGCGTTAATGAGTTTATTTAGCCTAAGTCACATACAAAATACGTATGCTCCTTGGCATAAATAAACTCACTGCCTTGCTAGCGCTCCTACACTTGCAGATGTGTAGTTTGGCACTTAGTTACTGACCCTAATCACATACAAGAGCGTATGCTCATAGGGATAAGTCGAGTGTCCGCCTTATCTTAGACTAAACTACTTAGGTGAACGTCTGCTGTGTGTAGTTCGCTTTAGCTGCGTTAATGAGTTTATTTAGCCTAAGTCACATACAAAAGTGACAAGGTACTAGGAAGAAATAGGCCCTAGGTTCTAAGAATAGTTTGATACACAGATAGTTGTTTATAAATTTTTGAAGAACCTAGCACCTAGAACCTAGAACCTAGAACCTAGAACCTAGAACCTAGCGGGAATTT